>JAFEEK010000128.1 GCA_018241165.1 Pseudomonadota bacterium | reverse complement strand
TCGCCGGTGTTGGTGTTGTAGCGCATGCGCTGGCCGTGGAATTCGCCCTTGCCGTGCTGGATCACGGTGACATTGCCGGTGAGCAGGGCGATGCCGCTGAGGTTGTCGTAGTCGATGCTGTCGGCATCGGCGGTCACGAGGCCGCAATCGCCGTCGTGGATCTGCTGCAGGTGCGCGGGCCGGCCGGTGAGCACGATGCGGGTCAGGCTGGCGTAATTGCCGTTGGCATCGGCGACGCCGCTCGGATTCTTGTAGATCGTGGCGTGTCCGGCGTGCGCCTGCATCGAACCTTGCGTCATCACCACGTTGCCATCGAGCTTGGTGATGTCCGGGTCGCCGGCCTTGCCGGTCTGGCTTTGCGTGGACTGCCAGTGGTCGGCGTCGACGTTCAGCGGCTTGGAGCGGTCGCTGCTCAGCGCGAACACGCCCTGGGCCACGCACAGCGCGGCAAGGAGAACACTCGATCGAAGCGGTTTAGTTGTGCTTGGCATGGTCGGAAGGCAGCAAGGTCGAATGGACGTCGGACATCAGTTGTACGGTTTTCAGGCCCAGGTCGGCTTGCAGGCCGACGCCGCGGACCACGCGCCCGGGTTCGGTGATCGTGGCCGGCGCCTGGGTCTGCAAGGTCTTTCCCTGTGCCGAGGATAAGGCCTGGCCCTTGCCCGGGGAAGTGATGGTCAGATCTGACGTCAGCAATTGCGCCGGCTGCGTGCCGGGACCGGGCAGTCGATGCATGTCGACCTTGCCTTCGAGCTTCATCAGCGTGCCGTTCTTGTTGACCCAGGCCGACGCTGAGGTTCCCTTCCATTCGTGGCCGCCGTTGTCCAGGATCGTGTAATCCGGCGCGGTCACGAAGATCGACGAATCCTCGGCGCGGCGTACCAGGCGTGGGCCGGCGACGCTGAAACTGTGCTGGCCCTGGGCATCGAGCGCATCGATGGAAAAATCGTTGAGCGTGTAGTCCGAGCGCGGCGGGCCGACGAAAGCCGGCACGGCCTCGCGCGGCGCGAACACCCAGACCAGGATTTGCGTGGAAATGGCCAGCGCGGCCAGCACGGCGATGGCGAGGATCAGGCGGCGTTCCATCAGGAAAACTTCGCCAGTTCGGATTCCGCCTTGCCTTGCGCGGCGAGCAGCAGGTCGCAGACCTCGCGCACCGCGCCTTCGCCGCCGCGCGTTTGCGTGCGCCAGCGCGCGCGTTCGCGCACCCAAGCGTGGGCATTGGCGACTGCGATGGAAAGCCCGACCCGTTGCATGATCGCAAGATCCGGCAGGTCGTCGCCGCAGTAGCAGCATTGTTCCGGCGCGAGCTTGAGCGCGTGGATCAGCTGCTCGTAGCAGGCGAGCTTGTTTTCCTGGCCCTGGTAGACGTGGGCGATGCCCAGTTCCGCGGTGCGCTCGGTGACCATATGGCTCAGGCGCGCGGTGATGATGCCGACCTCGATGCCGTTCGCCATCAGGCGCTTGAGTCCCAATCCGTCGTGGACGTGGAAGGCCTTGGATTCGCGGCCGTCGTCGCTGTAATAAAGGCGACCGTCGGTCAGCACGCCATCGACATCGAACAAGGCGAGGCGGATCTTCGCGGCGCGCTCGCGGATATCGGCGGGAAGATCGTCGAAGTGCGAGTGCGGCATGCGTGGCTCAAACGACTCGTGCACGCAGCAGGTCGTGGATGTTCAGTGCACCCACCACACGGTTGTCGGCATCGACCACGAGCAGCGCGTGGATCTTGTGCGTCTCCATCAGGCGTGCGGCTTCCACCGCCAGCTTGTCGGCGGTGATCGTCTTCGGATGCGCGGTCATCAGCGCGGTAACGGGCGTGGTGCGCAGGTCGATGGTCTTGTTGTCCACCGCGCGGCGCAAATCGCCGTCGGTGAACACGCCGAGCAGGCGTGCATTGGCATCCACGATCGCGGTCATGCCCAGGCCCTTGCGCGTCATTTCCATCAGCGCCTCGGAAAGACTCGTGTCGGCGTCGATGCGCGGCACCTGTTCGCCGGCATGCATGATGTCGGCGATGTGCAGCAGCAGGCGCCGGCCGAGTTGTCCGGCCGGATGCGAACGCGCGAAGTCCTCGTCGGTGAAGCCGCGCGCCTCGAGCAGGGCGATGGCGAGCGCGTCGCCCATCACCAGCGCGGCGGTGGTGCTGGCGGTCGGTGCGAGGTTCAGCGGGCAGGCTTCGGCGGGAACGCTGACATCCAGGTGTACATCGCCCATCGCCGCCAGCGACGAAGCCGGGTTGCCGGTCATCGCCACCAGCGGAATGCCCTGGCGCTTGATCACCGGCAGGATGGTGAGCAGCTCGTCGGTTTCGCCGGAATTGGACAATGCCAGCACCACGTCCTTGTGCGTGATCATGCCCAGGTCGCCGTGGCTGGCTTCGCCCGGGTGGACGAAGAATGCCGGCGTGCCGGTCGATGCCAGCGTCGCGGCAATCTTGCGCGCGATGTGGCCGGATTTGCCCATGCCCGAGACGACCACGCGGCCGGGACATTCGAACATGAGTTGGCAGGCACGCAGGAAACTGTCGTCGATGCGCGTGCGCAAGGCTTCGATGGCACGCGCTTCGATGTCGATCACCTGGATCGCACTGCGCTTGAGCGTGACGGCATCGAGCAGGGGGTTGCTCAGCGGCTGCGTGGCGATGGACTGCAAGCGGGCATTCATGGCGAGGGAACCGGACAGGAAGGCGGGGGGAGCCAAGGAAACGGCGGGTTCGTCCCGCCGTGGGTATCTGCGACCGAGGATTTTCAGTACCATGCGCAACCTTATTGTAACCGACGGGCCCCGTTCCGGCGTAGACGTTTCAGCGTCGCGCCGCGTCGCAGCGCCCGCAATCCGCCAGATACCAGGCCGCGCATGGACACTCGCACGATTCAGAATTTGATCGAACAGGGCCTGCCCGCCGCGCAGGTGCGCGTGGCGGGCGACGACGGCGTGCATTTCGAGGCTCTGGTCGTCAGCGCGGCGTTTGCCGGCAAGCTGCCGCTGGCCCGGCACCGCATGGTCTACGCCACCCTGGGCGACCACATGGGCGGCGAAATCCATGCCTTGTCGCTGCGCACGCTGACGCCGGAAGAAGCCGCCAAGCAAGGAATTCGTTGATGGCAAAGATCGTGATCAATGGCGGCGAACCGCTCAATGGCGACGTCTGGATTTCCGGCGCCAAGAATGCGGTGCTGCCGATTCTCGCCGCGACCTTGCTCGCCGACGAGCCGGTCAGCATCGGCAATGTGCCGCACCTGCACGATGTCACCACGACCATGGAACTGCTCGGCCAGATGGGCGTGTCGTTGACCATCGACGACCACATGCGCATCCACATCGACCCACGCACGGCGAACCGCTATTTCGCGCCTTACGACCTGGTCAAGACCATGCGCGCCTCGATCCTCGTGCTCGGGCCGCTGGTCGCGCGCTTCGGTGAAGCCGATGTGTCGCTGCCCGGCGGCTGCGCGATCGGATCGCGTCCGGTGGACCAGCACATCCGCGGGCTGGAAGCGCTCGGCGCCACCGTCACGGTCGAGAACGGCTACATCAAGGCCCGCGCCAAGCGCCTGCGCGGCGCGCGCATCGTCATGGACGTGGTCACCGTCACCGGCACCGAGAACATCATGATGGCGGCGGCGCTGGCGCAGGGCACGACGATCATCGAAAACGCGGCGCAGGAGCCAGAAGTCGTGGATCTGGCCCATTGCATCAATGCGATGGGCGGCAAGATTTCCGGCGAAGGCACCAGCACCATCGTCATCGAAGGCGTGGATCGCCTGCATGGCACCCAGTACGAGGTGCTGCCGGACCGTATCGAAACCGGCACGTTCCTCGTCGCCGGCGCGATCACCGGCGGTCGCGTGCTGGCCAAGCGCGCTCGCCCGCGCACGCTCGACGCGGTGCTGCACAAGCTCGAGGAAGCCGGCGCGCACCTGACCACCGGCGTGGACTGGATCGAAGTCGACATGCGCGGCCGGCGGCCGCGCGCGGTGGACGTGACCACGGCGCCGTATCCGGCGTTTCCGACCGACATGCAGGCGCAGTTCACCGCGCTCAATACCGTCGCCGAAGGCGTCGGCACGATCACCGAGAACGTGTTCGAGAACCGCTTCATGCATGTGCAGGAACTTGAACGCCTCGGCGCCGACATCCGCGTCGAAGGCAACACCGCCGTCGTCCAGGGCGTGGATCACATGTCCGGTGCGCAGTTGATGGCGACCGACCTGCGCGCATCCGCGTGCCTGGTCCTCGCCGGACTCGTCGCCAAGGGCGACACCACGGTCGACCGCATCTACCACATCGACCGCGGATACGAGTGCATCGAGGAAAAACTCGGCACGTTGGGTGCGAAGATCAGACGCCTGCCGTCGTAAGTTTATTTGCGTTCCATCACGATCGCCGCGCCATCGTGCTGCGGCTGCTCGACGCGTATCGGTAGCAAACCACCGGCGTACCACGATTTCATCACCTTGCCCGGCGTGTCGGTGCGGTCGATTTGCGTCGCGTCGAATTTTCCGGCGGGAACCTCGATCGGGGTCTTGGCGTGCGCCGAGAATTGCTGGGTCTCGATGCGATCGCGCACGGCGACGGGTAGCGTGACCGACGTCGCGCCGTCGGCCAGGGCCAGGCCCAGCGCGACCGCCACGGCGCTGCGGTCGATGGCGCCGTCCACGAGCGCGTAGCGGAAGTCCTTGCCGTTGTCGCGCACATGGATCTGCATCGTGCTTGTGTCGAAATCGACGCTACGCTGCTTGTGCTTGAACGTGGCGTCCTGTTCGTAGCGGTAACGCAGGCCCTGCAGCTTGCCGTCGCGCAGCGTGAAGGTGGAATCCTCGCGCACGTCCAGGCCGAGCAATTTCGCCATGCCGCTGGTGCCGCGGGTCTGGCTGCGCAAGGTCCAGCTGCCATCGCTGTTTGGCGCAAGCGAATAGGTCGCCGTGCCGATGGCCTTGCCGTCGCGGCTGACGGTGTAGGTCGCCTGCTCGGGTTTCAGCGACGCGCTCGCATTGGCAGGCGTGGGCAGGATCAACAAGCAGGCGGCAATGAACAGGTAGCGCATGGCGATTCCGGCAGACCTTGAATGAGCGCCAGTGTGGGCAGGCCAGTCTGAACGCTATCCGACTGCGCGCAGGCTGCCATCGGCTTGCGGGCACAGCGGTGCGACGAGCGGCTTGCCATCGCATTCGACGCCGTGGGTGCCCAGCGCAATGCGGTGGCGGGCGATGGCATCGACGCTCGCGGCGAGCAGGCGATGTTCCAGCGGCAGCAGGCGCGCGGCCAAGGTGTCGGGCGTGTCGCCGTCAAGGACCGGTATCTGCGCCTGCGCGATGACCGGGCCGCCGTCGAGCTGCGCGGTGACGAAATGCACGCTGGCGCCGTGCACGCCATCGCCGGCTTCGATCGCGCGTGCGTGCGTGTGCAGGCCGGGATATTTCGGCAGCAGCGACGGATGGATGTTGATCATGCGGCCGTGCCATTCGTTCACCACTGCCGCATCGATCACGCGCATGTAGCCGGCGAGCACGATCAGGTCGGGACGAAATTCCGCAGCGCGCGCGAACAGGGCGCGATCGAACGCGGCGCGGTCGGAGAAATTCCGAGGCGACAGCGCGATCGCGCCGATGCCGGCAGCACGCGCGATGTCGAGTGCGGGCGCAGCGGACTTGTCCGAAAGCAGGGCGCGAATCCGGATCGGCAAATCCCCGCGCTGTTGCGCGGCGAGCAGGGCGGCAAAGTTGCTGCCGCGGCCGGAGGCGAGAATGACAATCGATATTTTCCCCTCTCCCCCATCGTTGGCGATGGGGGAGAGGGCAGGGTGAGGGGGCGGCATTGCGGATGCACTCATATGTAGGTTCAGGCGCTTCCCCCTCACCCCAACCCTCTCCCCCGACACAGTCGGGGGAGAGGGGGATTATCGGATGTGTACACGCGCATCGCTGCGTGCCGGCTCGACTTCCCCGATCGTCCACGCCGGCAGGCCGAATTCGCCCAGCGCGGCGATGCTGGCGCCGGCCGCTTCGCGCGGCACGATCAGGGTATAGCCGATGCCGCAGTTGAAGGTTCTCCACATTTCCACTTGTGCAACATTGCCTTCGCGTTGCAGCCAGTCGAACACGGCGGGCGGTTTCCACGCCGAAGAATCCAGCGCGATGCCAAGTGCGTCGGGCACGACGCGGATGATGTTTTCGGTCAGGCCGCCGCCGGTGATATGCGCCATGCCGTGGATGGCATGTTCACCGAGCATCTTCAGGATCGGCTTGACGTAAATGCTGGTTGGCGCCATCAGCGCATCGGCGAGTTTCACGCCGCCCAGATCGAGGTCGAATGGATTTCCGGCGCGCTGCGCGATCTTGCGAATCAGCGAATAGCCGTTGGAATGCGGTCCGCTGGACGCGATGCCGACGATGGCGTCGCCGGCGTGGATTTTCGACCCGTCGATCAGTTTCGATTTTTCCACCGCACCGACGTTGAAGCCGGCGAGATCGTATTCGCCGGGCGCATACATGTCCGGCATCTCGGCGGTTTCGCCGCCGATCAGGGCGCAGCCGGCCAGTTCGCAGCCTTTCGCAATGCCGCCGACCACCGCGACCGTGGTTTCGACGTCGAGTTTTCCGGTGGCGAAGTAATCGAGGAAGAACAGCGGTTCCGCGCCCTGCACCAGCACGTCGTTGACGCACATGGCGACGAGGTCGATGCCGATGGTGTCGTGGCGGCCGAGTTGCTGCGCGAGTTTGAGCTTGGTGCCGACGCCGTCGGTGCCGGACACCAGCACTGGATCCTTGAAGCGTCCGGCCAGCTCGAACAGCGCGCCGAAGCCGCCGAGGCCCGCCATCACTTCCTTGCGAAAGGTGCGCGCAACCAGCGGTTTGATGCGCTCGACGACTTCCTCGCCGGCGTCGATGTCGACGCCCGCGGCGCGGTAGGTCAGGGCTTCCTTCGACGAGGACATGCGGCCGGATCGCCAAAACGGGACGTGCATGATAGACGTTCGCGCCGCGATTGGGCAGACTTGACGCCATTCTCGGGTCCCCGCCATGAACCTTTCGCGCACGCTTCGCCGCTTCGTCCTGCTGTTGCCGCTGCTGGCACTGGCGCAGATCGCGCATGCGCAAAGCCTGTACACCGGCACGGTGCCGGTCAATTCGCAGTCCGACGGCGAGCGCAGCGAAGCGCTCAAGAGCGCGCTGGCCCAGGTCGTGGTCAAGCTGTCGGGCGGCGACAATGCGGTGCTGGCCAAACCCGGCGTCGCGCAGGCAGTGGCCGAGGCCGGAAACTACGTGCAGCAATACCAGTACACGCAGGATGTCGCGACGGGCGCCGACGGCAAGCCGCAGGCGCGCCTGAACCTGGTTGCGCAATTCGACCGCAACGCCGTGGACAAGCTCGTCGCAGGACTCGGCCTGGGCGCCGCGCCCGCCGGCGGCGATGCCAAGGCCGCACAGGCGGCGGCCGACACGCATACGCAATCGTTTCGCGTCTGGATCGGCGGCATCCATTCGGCACTGGACTATGCGCGTGCCGTCGGCGCGTTGTCGCGCAACGAGCTGGTGCGCAGCGTGCAGGCCGAACAGGCGCGTGGCGACGGGGCCGAGCTGCGTCTGGATGTCACCGGTCCGTTGCAGCGCCTGCTCGATTCGCTGGGCGCATCGCCGCTGCAGGTGGACAACGCCAAGCCGCCGGTGGATGGCGTGGATGCGCTGCTGAGCCTGCGGCCGCAATAGCATGACCGACGCCACCGCCGCGAGCCCCTGGCGCCACCTGCCCAATGCCTTGACGGTATTGCGCATGGCGCTGGTCGTGCCGCTGGCGTGGATGATCCGCGAGTCGCGTTACGACGAAGCCGTGGTCGTCGCCGCCGTCGCCGGATTGACGGATGCGCTGGACGGATTCCTTGCCAAGCGCTGCGGCTGGCAGAGCTGGCTGGGCGGGGTACTCGATCCGATCGCCGACAAGCTGATGCTGGTGGCGTGTTTCATCACCCTTGGCATGGTCGACGCGCATCCGGACTGGCTGACCTGGCTCGTGGTCGGCCGCGATGCGGTGATCGTTGCCGGCGCTGTCGCCTGGCACAGCCTGATCGGACGCATCCATGCGCAACCCACGCGGCTGTCCAAGCTGACGACCGTCGTGCAAATCGTCTATGTACTTGCGCAGTTGTTGCATCTGAGTCATTGGTTCGAGTTGCCGCTGCCGGTGCTGCACGGTTTGATCGCGTTTGTCGCGGCGCTGACGGCCGTCAGCGGCCTGCAATATGTCTTCATCTGGTCGCGCAAGGCGCTGCATGGCCCACGGAGGCGGACATGACGACCATGTTGCGCTGGCAATTGCTCGCCCTCGTCGTTCTCGTCGGCGCGGTGTTGTGGCTGCTAGCGCCTGTCCTGACTCCATTCGCGATCGCGGCGATGTTCGCCTACCTGTTCGATCCCGTCGTCGAACGCATGCGCAAGCTGCGTCTGGGGCGCGGTGCCGCGACCGGCATCGTGTTCCTGGTGCTGACGCTGCTGCTGATTCTGGTCCTGTTGTGGCTGATCCCGTACTTGCAACGGCAGGTGACGACATTGATCCGGCGCCTGCCGGACTGGATCGGCTGGTTGCAGACCGACGCGGTGCCCTGGTTCAACGCCAGGTTCGACATGGAACTGGAAATGCCGGACGTGCAACAGCTCGTCGCGGTGCTGCAGCAGCATTGGAAAGAAGCCGGTGGACTGGCAGCCACGATTCTGGCGGGTGTTTCCAAATCCGGATTTGCGCTGGTCACGTGGAGCGTGCACGTACTGATCGTGCCGGTCGCGTTCTTCTATCTGTTGCGCGACTGGCGCAGCATGATCGGGCACATCCACGACCTGCTGCCGCGTTCCATCGAACCTGTCGTCGCACGCCTGGCGCACGAATCCGACGAAACCCTGGGCGGATTCCTGCGCGGGCAGTTGTCGGTGATGATCGTGCTCGGCGTGCTCTACGCGATCGGCCTGTTCGCGATCGGCATCGATGTCGGTCCGCTGATCGGCATCATCGCGGGACTCATCAGCTTTGTGCCGTATCTGGGCGCGATTACCGGCGTGCTGATGGGCGCGGTCGCGGCGTTCGTGCAATACCACGACTGGATGCATGTCGCCGGAGTACTGATCGTGTTCGGCGTCGGCCATGTCATCGAAGGCTATGTGCTGGTGCCGCGCCTGGTCGGCGAGAAGATCGGCCTGCATCCGCTCGCGGTGATCTTCGCGATCCTCGCCGGTGGCGAACTGTTCGGGTTCCTTGGCGTGCTGCTGGCGCTGCCGGTCGCATCCGTGGCGATGGTGGTGTTGCGCTATGTGCACGAACGCTACCGCGGCAGCGAGTTGTACGGCAGCGGCCGCAACCCGACCATCGTGGTTCCGGTGGCGCGTTCCGAAGAAGGTACGCCGCCCAAGCCATGAACGCGCAGTTGCCGTTGCTGTTGCGCTGGCCGGCGCAGCAGCGTTTCGAGACGTTCGTGGCCGGCAACAATGGTGCTGCGCTGGCACTCTTGCACGACGCGGCGACGACAACGGCAGCGCCGTGGGTGTTCGCGGCGGGCCCCGTCGGCAGCGGCAAGACGCATCTGCTGTTGGCCGCCTGCGCCGCGGCGACGGCCGCGGGACGCAATGCACAATACCTGTCGCTGGCGACGTTGGGAGATCGCGACGAGTCCATTCCGCGCGCATCCGCCGCCTCGGCGGATGCCATTCGAACGCTGGGCGGCAGCGACCTGCTTGCGCTCGACGATGTCGGCGCGATCGCCGGCGATGCGGCCGCCGAACATGCGTTGTTCGACCTGTACAATCGCTGCAAAGTGGAAAATTCTACATTGCTGTTTTCCGCGACAGCCGTCCCCGCATCGATCGGCATTGCCTTGCCGGACCTGGTCTCGCGCCTTTCGGCTTGTGCGCAGGTGCGGCTGACTCCGCTCGACGATGCTGCGCGGCGTGTCTGGCTGCGCGAACGCGCAGGCGCGCGCGGGCTGACTCTGGACGACAGCGTGCTCGACTGGCTGTTCGCGCATCACGCGCGAGATCTGTCCAGCCTTGCGGATCTGCTCGAACGCATGGACCGCGCCGCACTGGCCGCGCAACGGCGCGTCACGGTGCCATTTTTGCGTGCTATGCTCGAATCGGGAGAGGGCAAACCAAACAGGGGATAGCCATGGGGGCATCCGTGAATCCACCGTACAGGTTGCGGTTCGAAGAACGTGTGGACTACCTGTTCGTCGAGGTCACCAGCCTTGAGGATTCCGCCGCGATCACGCTGGCCAGTTGGCTGGACATCGCCGCCGAGTGCGAACGGCGCGGCGCGCGGCGCCTGCTCATGGTCGACCGTCAGCTCGGCAATTCGCCGAATGCGCAAGAACTCGTCGGCATCGTCCATGCGCTGAAATCGACCGTGCTCGCGCGCATGCGTATTGCGATGTTCGAGCCACGTCCGGAACAATTGCCGCGCCTGGAACACGCCGAACTCGAAGCGATCGAGGTCGGCGCCAGCTTTCGCGTCTTCAATAGTTTACGTGCGGCGGAAGTCTGGTTGCGCTACGGCGATTGATGGCCGCCACGCAGGCTTGCATCGATGTCCGCCAGCCGTTGCGGCGTGCCGATATCGTTCCATACGCCGCGGTAGTGTTCTCCGCCGACTTTCCCTGCGCGCATTGCCGCACGCAGGATCGGCACGATGCCGAATTTGCCGGGCTGCTGTCCGGCCAGTAATTCCGGCCGATACACGCCGATGCCGGCAAAGGTCAGCTTCTCCCCCTCTCCCGCTGGCGGGAGAGGGATGGGGTGAGGGTGGTCATCGATCAAGGTTCCGTCGCGCAAGACGAAATCCCCGCCTGGATGCTGCGGCGGATTGTCGACGAGGACAAGATGCGCGATTCCCGCAGGATCTTGCGGCAGTGCGGAAAAATCGAAATCCGTCCAGATGTCGCCGTTGACCGCGATGAACGGCGTGTCGCCAAGCAGTGGCAACGCGTGCAGCATGCCGCCGCCGGTTTCCAGTGGCTCGGGACCTTCGTGGGAATAGTGGATGCGCAATCCCCAGCGCGAGCCGTCGCCTAATGCGGCAGGAAAATGTTCGGCCAGGTGCGAGGTGTTGATCACGACTTCGCGTACGCCTGCACGCGCGAGGTTTTCCAGATGCCATTCGATCAGGCGTTTGCCGCCGGCTTCGAGCAATGGTTTGGGCGTCGCGTCGGTCAATGGACGCATGCGCACGCCGCGGCCGGCGGCAAAGATCAGGGCGTGTTCGATCATGGCGTTGGCGCGGTCAGGTCGCGGCCATCCACCGCGCGTTCCAGCAGCGCTGCGAATCCGGCGAGTTCCGGATAGCGCCGCGCGACGCGAATGAAGTAATGCCAGACCAGCGGCAGGTCGCGCAGGTATTGCGCCTTGCCGTCGCGATACCACAGGCGGCAGAAGATGCCGAGCACCTTGATGTGGCGCTGCACACCGGCCAGATCGAACCAGCGCCGGAACGTGGTCGCATCGACTGCGGCGGCTGCGCGCTGGCGATAACCTTCGACCCATGCGTCCACGCGCGCATCGTCCCAGGCGATGTAGCAGTCGCGCAGCAGCGAAACCAGATCGTAGGTAGCGGGACCCGCGACTGCGTCCTGGAAATCAATGACTCCAGGATTGTCGCGTTCGACGATCATCAGATTGCGACTGTGGTAGTCGCGGTGCACGAACACGCGCGGCTGCTCCAGCGCCGCGTGGACGAGAAACGTGAAAGCGGCTTCGATCACGTCCCATTCGTCGCAGCTCGGTTCGAATCCCAGATGCCGCTTCAGGAACCATTCCGGCAGCAATTCCATTTCCGCGATCAGGCGCGTGCGGTCGTAGTGCGGCAGTCCGCGCGTATCCGCGTGCGCCTGCATGCGCGCGAGTGCGTCCAGTGCCGACGTGTACATCGCACCGACGCTGGCGTCGTTCAATTCCGGCAGGTAGGTGCGCGTGCCGAGGTCTTCCATCAGCACGAATCCTTGCGCGGCGTCGGCGGCGAAAATTTCCGGCGCATGCACGCCGGCCGCGTGCAAACGCGCGCCGATGTCGAGCCACGGCGCGATGTCTTCCTTGTCCGGCGGCGCATCCATCACGATCCAGCTTTGCGCACCGGCACGCACGCGCCAATAGCTGCGAAAACTCGCGTCGGCAGAAGCCGGAGCGAATGCGGGCGCGCATCCGGGCAAATGCCGGCGGATGAAATCCTGGCGCGCGGCGTTGCGGTCGTGTGCATTCATCGGCATAAGCTTAGCTTTTCTCGTGGTCTTGCGCTGGCGCGGTTGCGCCGCCATCATTCCCGGCCTTGGGTTTTGGAACCACACATGTCGTGCCTGTCAACGCTCGACCGCCTGGAGGCGGAGAGCATCCACATCCTGCGCGAGGTCGCGGCCAATTTCGAACGGCCGGTGCTGCTGTATTCGATCGGCAAGGATTCCTCGGTGCTGCTGCACCTGCTGCTCAAGGCCTTTTATCCGGCCAAGCCGCCGATGCCGATGCTGCACGTGGATACGACGTGGAAGTTCCGCGAGATGATCGCGTTTCGCGACCGCCGTGCGCAGGAGACCGGCGTCGAGCTGATCGTGCATATCAACCAGGACGGCGTGCGCGACGGCGTCGGCCCGTTCACGCACGGCGCCAGCGCGCACACCGAAATCATGAAGACGCAGGCGCTCAAGCAGGCGCTGGATAAATACAAGTTCGACGCCGCCATCGGCGGCGCGCGCCGCGACGAGGAAAAGTCGCGCGCCAAGGAGCGCGTGTTTTCGTTCCGCGACGCGCAGCATCGCTGGGA
>JAFEEK010000127.1 GCA_018241165.1 Pseudomonadota bacterium | reverse complement strand
GAATTGGCAGTTGCATGTTCGACTGAAACGCCCGCGCGGCGGAGTCAATCCCGGCGGTTTCGATTTCGAGCGCTACGCGCTGGAAGCCGGCATCGTCGCGACCGGCTATGTGCGTGAATCCGGCGGCAACCGCGAATCCGGTTCCGCGATGTTTTGCGTCGATCGCCTGCGCGAACGCATCGGCAACGCGATCGACGCCACGCTCGGCGACACCCACAGCGCGCATCTGCTGCGCGCGCTCGCATTCGGCGACCAGCATGCGATGGGCGAGCGCGAATGGGCGGTCGCGCGCGCGACCGGCATACCGCACCTGATTGCGATTTCCGGCCTGCATATCGCACTGTTCGCAAGTTTCGGCATTGCCCTGGTGCGCCTGTTCTGGAAACTCGCGCCGCGCATCACCTTGCGCTGGCCGGCGCCGCTGATCGAAGCGGTGGCGAGTCTGGTGTTCGCCGTAGCTTACGCACTGATTGCCGGATTCGGCCTACCCACGCGGCGCGCCTTGGTGATGATCGCGGCATTGCTTATCGCCAACCTTGCACGACGCGCGCGCGCGCCGGTGCACGGCCTGGCGCTCGCCGTCGTCGCCTTGCTGGCGTGGAATCCGGCTTGCGTGCTCAGCGCCGGATTCTGGTTGTCCTTCGTTGGCGTCGCGTGGCTGATGTTCTGCCTTGGCGGCACGGTCGATCGCACGCGCTGGCTGCGTGAACTGGTCACCGCGCAAGGCGTTGCGAGCCTGGGTCTATTGCCGCTCGGCATCTGGTTTTTCGGGCAGTCGTCGCTGGTCGGTCCGATCGCGAATTTGGTTGCGGTGCCATGGATCTGTTTCTTCGTGCTGCCGCTGACCGTGGTTGCGTCGCTGCTGATTCTGGTCCTGCCCGCGCTCGGCACGCCATTGCTGCAACTGGCAGGTTTGGCGATGCAGGGCTTGTGGTGGGTCTTGGAAAAGATGGCGGCGTGGCCGGGTGCGCTGTGGTTTTTCCCGGAACCATCCGTGTGGGCGCTTGCGCTCGCAACACTCGGCGCGTTGTGGATTTTGATGCCGCGCGGCGTTCCGGCGCGCGCACTCGGTGCATTCCTGTTCCTGCCTTTGCTTTGGCCGGCTCACACCACCCTGGCTGAAAACGAGTTCGAGGCCTACATGCTTGACGTGGGGCAGGGCGAATCCTTTGTCGTGCGCACCCGCGATCACGCCCTGGTCTACGACGCTGGCGCGAAGTTTGCGTCGGGATTCGATGTCGGCGAGGCGACCGTGGTTCCGGCGCTGCATGCGCTTGGCATCGAGAACGTCGAACGCATGATCGTCAGCCATGGCGACAACGACCATTCCGGCGGCGCGGCGGCAGTCGCGGCGGCGTGGCCGCATATCGCGGTGGAATCCGGCGAGCCGGACCGATTGCCGATTGCGGCGACGCAATGCCTGGCCGGCGAATCCTGGAACTGGAACGGCGTGGAATTCCGCATCGTGCATCCGCGCGAACCACTGTCTCCGGTCGACAACGATCGCTGCTGCGTACTCGAGGTGCGCAGCGGCGGCAATGCACTGATCCTGCCCGGCGATATCACCCGCGCCGTGGAACCCGAAGTCGCCGCCGCGCTTGCGCCGATCGCGCAACACGTCGTGGTCCAGATTCCGCATCACGGCAGCAAGACCTCGTCGAGCGCGGATTTCATCGCCGCCCTGCATCCGGCATTGGGGCTGATCACGGCCGGATACATGAACCGCTTCCACCATCCCAATCCCGATGTCGTTGCGCGCTACCGAGCCGACGATGTCGATCTGATCAATACCGCAAGCAGCGGATTCGCCGCGCTGCGTTTCGCGCCGGGCGAGTCCCCGCGCATCGTCGAACGCGGCCGCTTCGACCGCCATCCGTATTGGCGCGAGCAGTGATAGGAACTGCAATCGTTTTCCGTTTATCCCGGTCATGTCGGACTTCCGGACGAGGAAACGATTCATGCACACCCACCATCGCAGTCTGCGGCGCAAAGTATTGCCAGCGCTGCTGTTGCTGGCGCTGGGCGGAAACGCCGGCGCTGCCACGCTTACCGTCAATAGCCTTGCCGACAACACGACTGCCGGCGATGGCCTTGTCACGCTGCGCGAAGCAATTCTGGCATCGGCCAATCACTCCGCGACAGACCTGGGTCAGACCGGCACCGGCAACGACACGATTGACCTGACTGGCGTGAGCGGCACGATTGCATTGAACGCCGCGCTGCCGAACATTACCAGCCGGATCTCGATTGCCGGACCGGGCGCCGCCTTGCTGACGATTCAAGGCAGCAGCGGACATGGTGCCGGCGACAGCGGCATTTTCTTCGTTTCCGATGCCTTGGTCGTGAGTAAAGTCACTCTGGCCGGCGGCACCTCGCAAGGCGGCGCCGGGACCACGGTGCAACGCGATGGCGCCGGCGGCGGCGCGGCTGGAATGGGCGGTGCGGTTTTCGTCAATGATGCCGGCAGTTTCGTGGCGGACTACGTAACTTTTACGGGCAATCGCGCATTCGGCGGCGCCGGCGGCAGCACGAATGGTCCGTTCGGGTCCTTTTATGCCGGCGGTGGCGGAGGTTTTGGCGAAGACGCTCCGGCAATGTCGAGTTCCCCGGCTTATGGGGTACGTGCCACGCGCGGCGGCAATGGCGGACCGTTCGGCAACACCGGTGGCTCCGCGGGCACGGTTGGCAACACGGGTTATGCGGGCAATGGCGGCGATGGCGGCGGCGGTGGCGGTGGTGGCACGGGAATCGCTACCCGTGGCGGCAATGGCGGATTTGCCGGCGGTGGTGGTGGCGCCGGTTGGGCTCACTGTGGGGCCGGTCCTGCCGGAGCGGGCGGTTATGGCGGCGGTGGCGGCGGCGGGACTGTATGCAATACCGATGGCTATGCGAAAGCGTTAGGCGGATCCGGAGGAACATTCGGCGGCAGCGGCGGCGATGGTTCTGCGACCGCCAGTCAGAACAGCGGTATCGGTGGCGGCGGCGGCGGTGGTGGGGGATTGGGCGGCGCCTTGTTCGTGCGAACGGGCGGCAAGGCCAGTCTGACCGACTGCACGTTCAGCAGCAATCAGGCGCAGCGTGGCTTGGGCGGCAGCGGCGGCGGTAGTGGCATTGCCGGAAGCAACGGTCAAGGCAAGGGCGGCGCAATTTTCGTCATGAGCGGCGCGACCGTGCTCGTCCACAACATCGTCTTCTTGGGCAATTCGGCTACGGAAGCAGGTGGCACTTCGACCGACAACGCGGATGTCTACGGCAATCTTGATGCCGACACGATTTTCAAGAACGGTTTCGAAGCGGGCGGCTAGCACGCATCGCGGGATTTGAGACGCCAGCCGGTATCATCGCCGGATGACCGGATTCTTCGTCCACCGCGACAGCCGTACCGAATCACTTGCCAAGGTACTTTTCACGGCGTTGGATCGCGAACGACCGGCGCAGGTTCTGGCGCCGCAGACCGTGGTGGTGGCGCATCCGGGACTGGGGCGCTGGCTGCTCGGCGAATTCGCGCGGCGCGGACCGCGCGGAATTGCGGCGAATTTCGACCTGATCCAGCCGTGGCAATGGCTGGAACGCGCGGCGGGGCAGGTGCTCGGCAATGAATCGGACGCGAATTTCGCCAAGGAGAACCTGCGTTGGCACGTCCACGCCCTGCTGCCCGCGCTGGACTACGTGCGCGTGCGGCGCCTGCTCGATGGCACCGATGGCGAGCGACGCCGATTCCAGGTGGCTGATCGCCTTGCCGGCGTCTATGCGCAGTATCTGATCTATCGCCCGGACTGGCTCGATGACTGGCAGTCTGGTCGCGCGAAAGATTGGCAAGCCAAGCTCTGGCAGCAGCTGCGCCAGCGCATTGCCGGGCCGCATCGTGCGCAACGGCATGCGCAACTTATCGCGGCGCTGGCCGCGCGCGGCGACGGCGCGTTGGAGCCGCTGCATCTGTTCGGCATCAGCCACCTGCCGGCGGACATTCTCGCCGCGTTGCAAGCGGTGTCTGCGCATCGCGCGGTGCATCTGTATTTTCCCGATCCGTGTCGCGAATACTGGGGCGACCTGAAGTCGAAGCGCGAACTGTTGCGCAAGGGTGAAATCGACGAGGCATGGCACTACGAAATCGGCCATCCGCTGCTGGTTTCGCTCGGACGCATGGCCCAGGATTTCTTCATCGCGCTGGAAAACGCGGGCGTTGACCTGGATGCCGGCGAACTCGAGTCGTCGGAGTCTGACTCCAGCCTGCTCACGCGATTGCAACAGGGCATCCGCCGCGGCGATGGAGCCGGAATGGATTTCGCCACGCCGTCGCACGCCGATGCGAGCCTGCGCGTGCACGCCTGCGCCACGCGCCTGCGCGAGCTCGAAGTGCTCAAGGATGCGCTGTTGCGCTTTCTCGCCGAAGACTCGTCGCTGCTGCCTCGCCAGATCGTGGTCATGGCGCCGGATATTTCCGCGTATGCGCCGTATCTGCCCGCCGTGTTCGGTGCAGCGGCGCATCACAGTGCCGATCCGTCGCGAATTCCCTGGCACCTGGCCGACGTGCGCCTCGCGCAGACGCATCCCTTGCTGCGCGCGTTCGCGACGCTGCTCGATCTGGGCGACAGTCGCCTCGCCTTGGGCGAAGTGCTCGACCTGCTCGATGTGCCCGCAGTGGCGCGGCGCTTCCGGCTCGATGGCGTCGATCGCGAAGTCCTGGAATCCACCCTGCGCCGCGCGGGCGTGGCCTGGGGCCTGGATGCGGCGATGAAGCAACAGTTTGCCGGCGTGGCCGCGGCGGAAAATTCCTGGACGTTCGGATTCGATCGCATTTTTGCTGGCGCAATTGCCGGCGCCGATACGGACGATGCCTTGCTCGATGGCGTGCTGCCATTGGCGGGAGTCGATGGTTCGGCCGTTGTCGCGCTGGGCCGCGTGCATCGCCTGCTGGATGTCGTGCGCGAGATGCGCGATGGCTTCGCTCGTCCGCGCCCGCTCGCGGACTGGTGCGAATGGCTGGGCGAACGCATCGCTGCCTTGTTCCACGCAGACGCAGATGACCGCGCCGAAACCCGTGCACTGGATGCGCTGCGACGCGCGCTGGCGGAATTGGGTGAGCAAGCTGCCGCGAGCGGCAAACAGGAATTGCCGTGGAGCGTGATGCGCGAGGCAATGCGCGGCCAGCTCGACGCGGTGTCCGAGCGCCAGCCGTTCCTGCTCGGCGGGGTCACCTTCTGCGGACTGGTGCCGCAGCGCTCGATTCCGTTTCGCGTGGTGTGCCTGCTCGGCATGAACGATGGCGAATTCCCGCGCGACGGCGGCGATGCCGGCCTGAATTTCATGCTGAAAAATCCGCGCCGCGGCGACCGCGACACACGCCGCGAGGATCGCTACCTGTTCCTCGAAGCGCTGATGGCGGCGCGCCGGCATCTGCACATCAGCTACGTGGGCCGCGATGTCCATGACGGCAAGCGCATCGATCCGGCGGCGCCGCTGGCGGAGTTGCTGCAATT
>JAFEEK010000126.1 GCA_018241165.1 Pseudomonadota bacterium | reverse complement strand
TTCACGCGCATGCTCGACAACGTGGTCGAGATCAACGGCCTGCCGCTGGCGCAACAGCGCGACGAGATCGTGCGCAAGCGCCGCCACGGCATGGGCTTCCTGGGCCTGGGTTCCACGCTGGCCATGCTGAAGATGAAATACGGCAGCGCGGAATCGTGCGAATTCACGGAATCCGTCGCGCGCGACATGGCCGTGGCCGGCTGGGAAGTGGCACTGTCGCTGGCCCAGGAAAAGGGCCCCGCACCCATCATGACCGAAGAGTTCACGGTCACCGCGCAAATGTTGCGGCAACGACCGGAAATGGCCGCCGACGGCTACAAGGCCGGCGACAAGATCCCCGGCCGCCTGTTGCACGCGAAGTATTCGCGGTACATGCAGCGCGTGGCGGATGTTGCGCCGGAGCTCGTCGAGGATCTGGCCAGGACCGGCGCACGCTTCACGCACCACTCGTCGATCGCGCCGACCGGAACGATTTCGCTGTCGCTGGCGAACAACGCCAGCAATGGCATCGAGCCGTCGTTTGCCCATCACTACAGTCGCAACGTGATCCGCGAGGGCAAGAAATCCAAGGAAAAGGTCGAGGTTTACAGCTACGAACTGCTCGCTTACCGCGAGCTGATCAATGCCGACGCCATGCCGCTTTCGGATGTCGCCGAGCAGAAACTGCCGGATTATTTCGTCGCCGCCGACGACATCTCGCCGAAGGAACATGTCGATATCCAGGCGGCCGCGCAAAAGTGGGTGGATTCATCGATTTCCAAGACCGCGAACGTGCCCACCGATTATCCGTACGAAGACTTCAAGGACATCTACCGCTACGCCCACAAGCAGGGTCTGAAGGGCTGCACCACGTTCCGCTTCAACCCGGCCGCGTTCCAGGGCGTGCTGGTCAAGGAAGCGGATCTGGAAAACACCCTCTACCGTTTCGAGCTGGATGACGGTACCGTAGTGGAAGCCAGGGGCAACGACGAGATCGAATACGACGGCGAAACACATACCGCCGCCAATCTTTTCGATGCCTTGAAGGAAGGCTACTACGGCAAGTTCTAGTTCATCGCGTTGAACTTGTCGAAGGCTCACGGGATGTTCTGGCGCGCCTGACGATGGATGGCGCACGGAACCGGAATCGACACTAACGCAAACGAGTCGGAGAAACCATGCAAAGCGAACACAGCTGGGGCGACAACCCGTCCGGTCCGGTGGACGCGGTCGTCGAGAAGGCGCAGGAGATGGGTCAGGCCATGGCCGAGAAAGTCGCCGAAGTCAGGACCGCAGTTGCCGCAAAGGCGGAGGAAGTGGGCAAGGCCGTCGCCAAACGCGCCGCCACGGTGAAGAAGGCAGCCGCCAAGCGCGCGGGCGCGGCGAAGAAAGCGGTGAAAAAGGCCGTGGCCGGCGCCCGCAAGGCAGCGAAAAAGGTGATGAAGAAAGCGGCACCGAAAAAGGCTGCGAAAAAAGTCGCAAAGAAAGCCGCGAAGAAAACCGCAAGAAAAGCCGCGAAGAAAAAAGCCCATCGCACGACGATGTACAGCAGCAAGGGCAAGAAGCTGTACGCGGTGCGCGACGCGAAGGGTCATTTCAAGGACATCCAGACCTACAAGCGCGCGCATTCGATGGACATGAAGCGCAAGTCCAAGGCGGAAAAGTCCGCCGGCGCGAAAAAGAAAGCCAAGAAAAAATGATCCCCCGCGGCGGAGCCGCAAGCGCGGTTCCGCCCGTTTTCCCTATCCAAGCATCCGACATGACCATCAAGATTTCGCGCAAGATCAAGGGCTACAGCGTCGCCAAACCCGATGACGCCAAGGCTCCGACCCTCGGCCCCGATCCCGTCGACGCCATCGAGGTGGCACGCTCGCCCGGCGCCGAAGTCATCCAGATGCACGAAAAGGTCGAGCGCCCGGAAGTGCTGATCGGCGCGACCTACAAGATCCGCTCGCCGCTGGTCGAACACGCGATGTACGTGACGATCAACGACATCGTGCTCAACCAGGGCACCGAATACGAATTGCGCCGGCCGTTCGAGATTTTCATCAACTCCAAGAACATGGACCACTTCCAGTGGATCGTGGCGCTGACCCGCATCATGAGCGCCGTGTTTCGCAAAGGCGGCGACGTCACCTTCATCGTCGAGGAACTTCGGGCCGTATTCGATCCGCGCGGCGGCTACTTCAAGGCCGGCGGCGTGTACATGCCTTCGATCGTGGCCGAGCTCGGCGCGATCGTCGAGCAACACCTGAAGATGATCGGCCTGCTGCACGATCCGGAACTCGGCCCCGAACAGCGCAAGCTGATCGCCGAGAAGCGCGCGGCCTACGAAGGCCGCACAAAAAAAAAGTCTGAAATAAGCACTGCCGGCGAGATGGGCGGTGCGATGATTGATGCCGCGTCGCCAGCCGATGCGCACGCCGAGACTGCATCCGGATCCGCTGGCGCATTCCCGCCCGGCGCCACACAGTGTCATAAGTGCAACACCAGCGCCGTCATCAGCATGGACGGCTGCGCGACCTGCCTGAACTGCGGCTACAGCAAGTGCGGGTGAAAAATCCAGGTCACAGATGAGCACCGGCGATGGCGTGCGCCTCGACGTGTGGCTGTGGGCCGCACGGTTTTTCAAGACGCGCGCGCTGGCCAAGCAGGCGATCGAGGGCGGCAAGATCCGCATCCACGATGGCGTGGGAAAGGCGTCGAAACTTCTGCATGTCGGCGATCGCCTGCGCATCGCGCGTGGCGAGGAACAATTCGAGGTCGATGTGCTCACGCTGCTGGCGCAACGCGGTTCTGCCGCCATCGCCCAATCCTGCTATCGCGAAACCGAGACAAGTCGCGAGGCACGCGCGCAAGCTGCCGAGCAGCGCCGGTTGAACGCAACCGGCTACATCAAGCCACCGACCAAACCGGACAAGCGCGCGCGACGGCTGATCCGCGCGCTGGGCGATATCGATGTTCTGTGACCCATGACGTCGCGCGTCATTGCTGCCGCTTGAACGTCACCACCAGCACATCGCGGCAGGCCGGCTGCGCCGGATCGACCGGCTCCACCGCGGTTACGCCATGGAATACGCGAGCATCGTCCACCACGGCTGCATCGAAGGGCTCGGTCAGGGTGAAGCTGCCGAGCTCATGCCGATCCTGTGCACGAATCGTGGTGGTGCCGCTGGCGATATTGCGCCGTGTGACGAGCAGTACCAGCACGTAATCGACACCATCGCGATGAGTGCCCTCGGGCGTTGGCTGCCCCGGCAGATCCGCGCGCGCCTCGATGCGGAATTGATGCACTTCGATGCGCCAGCGCGCAACCTCGGGCGCAAGCTTGCCGAAGAGCCGCCGACAGACACGCAGGATGCAAGACAGACTTTCTCCACTAACCGACTCCACGCGAATCGGCTTGAACCAGCGCTCGATGCCACCTTGCAGCGAGTTGTAGGCGTGGCTCTGGTAATGCGGCTCGTGCCGTGACGAAGGCTCGATGCCACCGTCGCGCGACGCGTAAAACACCGCATGACGCCGCCGCCGGTAGCGGCCGTATTGCGCGAGGTACTCGTCCCACGGCAGATCGTTCCAGCTCGCCGCAAACGCCTGCCAGTCGGCGAGCGATCCTGCCTGTTCGAGCAGCGCGCGCATCCGCGCGGCCGGCACGAATGCGAACCCGTTGCGCACAAGCTCTGTCGCAGGAGTCGCGATGGTGGAATCGACGCTAGGCATCGCGCCACGGTAGCAGAACGACGGACGCGCAACGGAGCCGCTTGGCGCTTGTCGCAATCAAACCCTTGGAAGGGACTCGCCTGCGCGTCAGGCTGCCTGCGTCTTGCCGGCAACGCTGCGCCGCCCGATCCTTTCGTACAACGGATACATCGTGGATTCATTGCGGCGGCGGTATTCGGCCATGCCCGCGACGACGTAACCGGCAGCCACGGCGGTGCCGTTTCCGGTTTGCACCGCGCGCTCGAGATCCTCGAAACGACGCAGCACGCGCCGCGCAAGCCCCAACATGACCAGGCGCGATTGCCAGAACAGGCGGCGCTGGATCGGGTCCGCCGACAGCGCATGCGCGATGACCGGATAAAGCTGCAGGGCCTCGGTGTGGCGCAGGCGATGCAGGCGTTCGGCGCAATCGCGCACGGCGAATTCGGCGATCGCCGGGTCGCGCGCCAAGGTGCCGGTCATCGCAGCAAAGCGCGCATCCAGTTCGTCGTGTTCGGCAACCAATCCCGGCACGAGCGTCGCATCGTACTGCACCGGTAAATTCCATGATGGCGGAATCCCGGGCGCATCGACTTCCTGCACCGCCTGCCGCAGCGCCGTGAATTTGAACATGACCCGCTCCACGCGAAATGCGACGTGCGCAGATTAGCCAAACGCAGCGGTGGCGTGCGTGATTGAGCGCACAATCCAAAAGCGTGCACCCGCAAAACCTGACCGACGGATGCGTTCGCACGCCGGGCGGAAAGCGCGGCAACGAAAAACAAACGGCCCCAAAAAGGGGCCGTTTGTTTTTCTGAGACTAGGAGTCGAACCTGACGTGTAACATTCTGTAATAACGCCATTTTTATGATGCGGGGAAAACCCGTACCCCACACTTTACCCCACAGGATCGACAGGCTTGAATCAAACCAGGATATTTATACAAAAATACCACGTTGAATTGTGCACCTAAATGCTCTTGCGAAAGGTCGGCGAACGCGTTGACATCGACGAGGATGCAATCGAGCGTGATCGCTCATGCGGCGTCCTGCGCGCCCAGCTCGGCCAGTTTCTGGCGGACTGAAGCCACGCGCCGCGCATGCAGTGCGTCGTGTGCAACGAGGCCGGGCAACAGCTCGAAGAAATTGCGCATGGCGATCAGGCCGGCGAATTGATTCGCGAGATAGGCACGCAATTCAGGCTGCGCTTTTCTCACTTCCTCGATAAATGCCGTGCGTCCCTCGACCACATTGATGATGTCTTCGAGGTCGTGACTGGCCAACACGTCCGAATGGCCGCGGTCGCGAAAAGCTTCGAACTTGGTCGCGGCAAATACGGGCGCGGCGATCAGGCGGATTGCGGTTCCGCTGGGCAGCACGCAGCGATTCGCCGATGCCGCCGCCTCGGCATACCAGCGATTGGAAAATCCCAGCACGCGTTCGTCGGTTGGCATCAAATCCACGATGAGGTTGCGGATGCGCCAGCGGCAAATCGGCGCATCGGGCGAAGTGTCGCGTTCGAAACCGCGCTCAGCAAATCGCTCTTCCAGGCGATGGTAGCCGGGTAACGCGGTGACCACGGCGATCAGATCGACGTCGTAGGTCACGCGCGGTGGCGGCGCGGTCGGCGCATCGATCAGCAGACTCGCTGCGCAACCGCCGACCAGCACCAATTCCTCGCGCAGTTCGCCAAGCGCCGCGGCTACCAATTCGACGCTTCCGACGTTCGGATCGGCCGGATTCACAAGCGTTTCTCGAACAGGCGAGCGGCCAATGCGCGTTCGCGCGCGTTGCCGGCCCGCAGCGCATCGAACAGCGCCAGGTTTT
>JAFEEK010000125.1 GCA_018241165.1 Pseudomonadota bacterium | reverse complement strand
TGACGAAGATCGGATTGCCGCGCACGCGAGCGGCCACGCTGAACACGATCGCGCGGGCGGTCGCTGATGGCATCGTCGATTTCCGCCCCGAGCAATCGCTGGATGGGTTCGTCGCAGGCTGGTGCGAACTGCCCGGCATTGGCGCATGGACCGCGCATTACATCGCAATGCGCGCGCTCAGCCATCCGGATGCATTCCCCGCCGCGGATCTGGTGTTGCGCAAGATGCTCGGCGACGGCGGCACGTTGTTGTCTGCGCGCGCGGTGGAAGCGCAGGCCGAATACTGGCGGCCGTGGCGTGCGTACGCGGTGATGCACCTGTGGCGCAACTCTGTGTGAGGTTCTACGATGACTGACGTGTATTACGACTATCTCGATTCCCCGGTCGGACGCCTGCTGCTCGTGGCGGACGGCCAGGGTCTGCGCCATGTTGCGTTCGAAACCGGCCGCCACCCGACGCCAGTCGCCGACGATTGGCAGCGCGGGCCGGGCGCGTTGCACGAAGCACGCGCACAACTCAAGGCTTACTTCGCCGGCAAGCTGCGCGAATTCGATCTGCCGCTCGCGCCGCAAGGCACGGACTTCCAGCAGCGCGTGTGGCTCGCGTTGCTGCGCATTGCGTATGGCGCGACCGCGAGCTACGGCGACATCGCGCGCGCGGTCGGCGAACCGCATGCCTCGCGCGCGGTCGGCGCCGCGAACGGCCAGAATCCGATTGCCATCATTATTCCGTGCCATCGCGTGATCGGCACGAACGGCACGCTCACCGGCTACGGCGGCGGCCTGCCGAACAAGAAATTCCTGCTCGATCTGGAACAGAAGAATTCGGCGTTTGCGCTGGCGCCGTGATTGATCGATGCAACGGCCAGCATCGCCTCTCCCGCTGGCGGGAGAGGCCGCGCCGCAGGCGCGGGTGAGGGTGGTGGTTGTCGCGCTGGAGTGTCTACCACCCTCACCCCAACCCTCTCCCGCCAGCGGGAGAGGGGGGTAATTGCGCAACTCCCACGTTACTCGTTACATCTGTTCAGTTGATTTTCCAGCTCATCCGCCTGCGGTTGCAGGATCGCCTGCTGGTCCTTGAACGCATTGCGCAGTTTGTGCGTCACCTCGTCGTACTGCTTCTGCAACCAACCGCAGGTCTGCTCGCGTGAGGCGCGCAGGCACTCGTCCTGCAGCGGGGCGTAGCCGCCGGCGATCGCGTCGTGCGGTGACGTGCTGATCGGAACTTGCCGCAGTTCCGGCGCGGACACGCCGATGCCACCGGGCCCATATGCTTGCGCAAGACTGTGGCCCGGGTAGCCGAGCACGCCGAGCGGAACATAACGCACCGGCGGCGAACCGTTGCGGCTGAAATACGTCGAGCCATCTTCGGCGTTGCGACAGATCCATAGCGCTGGCAGCGGCGTCGGTGGCCTGGCGACCGGTGCGGGCGGAGACGGACTCGTATCCGGCGGTGGCGCGGGCGCGGAATTCGTCGATTGCATCGGTGCGGGCGGCGCATCCGGCAGCCAGATTTCCGCCTGTTGCGCATTTTGCGGACACGGCCGATCCTGGAATGCGACATCGCCCTGCGGTGTTGTGCATTTGTAGACGTCGGTTGCGGTTGCCGGTGCCGCAACCACTGCAAACAGGATCCAACAAGGGCCGATACGAGTCACGGCAATAAACCAATTTGCGTGGCGTTACGCATACGGCCCGAGAAATCTCTCGCCATTGAAGTGGACAAGATGATCCGGCGCATCGGCGCACCAGACTTCCGTTTCCCAGGCGATTTCGGCCAGATATTTCGCCATGACTTTACGCGAAGCGAATGCGGTGACGAAAACCAGCCCTCGGTGCGCAGCAAATAATCGCTTGAGTTCAGCATGCCGCTTCGCGTTCACTGGGCCGTGACTGGTGACGGCCTCGCACAACAATAGCCAGTCGCGGGCGGTGTCGTGGATCACGACATCGGGCATCTTGCCGTGGCTGTCGAGTTCGATGCCCAAGGCAGCAAACGCCGCGTCATTCGAGAATCCGCGTTTGTCGCCAGTGTCGCCGGCGTAGATCAGCGTCGAACCGGGCGCGAAACGCGGAGCGAATGCTTCGACAATGCTGCGAATGAGTTTGGAATGCGCTCCCGGCGATAGTCGCATGATGCGTCCGTTTCCGGTTCGGATCGGCACTTCGGCAAGTTTGCGCGGCGCCGCGTATTTCCGGGCGAGACGTCCGCGGCGTTCAATGAAGCCGGCGAGACTTTTCTGCCATTGCGGGCCGCCGAAATTGCGCATCAGCGCAAGCGCTTCCGGACTGATTTGATACACGGCCTTCGGCGAGTTGACCGGGCGCGATGGATCGTCTGGGTTGTAGAGCGTGATCCCGGCTTCGCAAAACTGATGCATGGTTTGCCGCCGAATTGTTTCGCGTGTATTCGGTGCATACGGCTTTTCGAGAAAATGCTCAGCCGCGAATGCCATGATCGGCGTGATGCCGAGCAGCGGTGCGCGCGCCTGTTTCCATGCCGTTCGTGGCTTGATGTCGCAGATGGCCAGCAGACAAAGGGCCGAGCGCAGGTTCGTTTGCGCGCGAGGCATATCCAATGCCTGCAGGATCCGCATCGCATCGTCGATTTTCCTAGGCATCGGCAAGCGCTTCCAATTCCGCGAGCGAAGGGTATTTCAGGCGCCGCAGATCGGTGGCGTTGACCTGGGTGTGGCCGGAGAACGTGCGGAAATAATCGTCAACGCGTTGCGAATTGAGGTAGGCGCACAATCCGTGCGCCAGGCGTTGCGGCAATCCATGCCGGTCTTGGTGAAATACGTTGAGATGATTCTCAAAGCCCACCAGCGCGTAGGGGAGAGCATCAGCTGGCAAGACGTGCGCAACGATGCGGCGTTTTTCCTCTTTCGACGTGAATCGACGCGTTACGACGTAGCAGCCATTCGGCATGAGCCATGGTCGGGTCTGCGGATTCACTGCAATTGCGTTCGGCTTGCGACCGTCGCGTGGCCATGCGAAACCGCCATGAAAATGCGAGGCGTACAGCAGCGGTACGCTGTCTTGTTGCGGTTCCTGTCGCAGATGCTCGCGTAGGCGGAAGTCGACCACCGGGCCAGTGCAGACATCGATCTCCAGCTGACGCAGTGTGTGCCCTTCCAGCGATCCGGCACGTTCGCCTTGCGCGGATGGCACATGGATGAAGAGTTCGTCGTCGCCTGGCGTAACGATGGCGCTGAATGGCACGCAGTGCAAACGCAGATCGGTAAAGCGGTCGTCGGCTGACGATGAGACGACGACATCGCCTTGTCGTGCGCCGACAATGACTTTCAGGATCACGTTTTCCTGCAACACCTTGTCCTCTGCGAACGCTTTATCGCGGCGATCGAACAGGTGAATGCGGGCCAGCGCCACCCGATCCAGCAGCCAATATCGGAATGCTTTGAAATAAGGCCCGTTCATGAATGATCGTGGCACGATGACCACGACCTGCGCGCCGTGCGCGCATTGCGCGATGGCGCCGGCCAGAAACGCCGTATAGAGGTTGGACGTCTGTAAACCGAGCTTCGCGGCCAGGCGACGCTCGCGCGAATCGGTCGCGATTTTCCGGTATGGCGGATTGGCGATGACGTGCGTATAGCGCGCGTGATGCGAGGTTTGAGCATCGCACACCGCAGCTTCGATGAAATCGCCTTGTCGCACATCGGGTTCCACGTTGTCCAGCCCGCGCAACGTCTCGCGCAAAGCCGGGTGATATTGCGGGTCGATCTCGTGACAGGTCGCGTGAATCGAGCGTCCATGCGCAGCATGTGCGAACGCCGCGGTCAGCGAGCCGACGCCAGCCCCCGGATCGAGCAGCTCGATTGCGCCATTGTTGAAATCGAACAGCGAAGCCATGAAGATCGCGGTCGATTGCGGTGTAAAGAATTGACCGAACTCGGCACGATGTCCGGAATCCACAGACCGCGTGGCGCTGCGTCGCCGAGATTCGATTTCCGCAATCTGCTGAACGATTTCCATGTTGGTAATTCTAACCGGCGTCGAGTCGCAATAGCTGCGACGCTCAATGCAGCGTCTTGTAGACTTCCGGATCGAACGCATCGACCGCAACAACCTCGTTGCGCGCGGCGTCGGCTTCCTGGATCAAATCGTATTCGGCTTGCGTGATGACACCGGCCTTCAGGCCCATTTCGTCGAGCATGTAGCCGGGCGCGCGGTCGAGCGTGCCTGCGCGTACGGCGTCGCGCAGTTTCGTTTCCACCGGGATCGCGCGCACGGCCTTGTCGAGCGCAGCTTCCAGCGCACCCAAGCCGACTTCGTTCGCCGGTGGCACGAAAATGTCCTGGGTGAGATTGATGCGCGCTTCGCGGTCTTCGAGAATGTCGCGCGCGACGCGCGTGCCGAGTTTGTCGGACGGCGGGCGGAAGCGCGCGCCGAGCGGGAAGATCACCCACGACAGCCACCAAGCCGCCACGCGCATGGGGAGGTTTTCGAGGACGCCGAGCAGCGCTTCCTGGATGCGGTACAGGCAGTGCTCGACGCTCCAGCGCACCAAATTGTAATTCGCCGTGGTCTTGGCTTCGTCGTGATAGCGCTTGAGCGAAGCGGAGGCCAGATACAGATACGCGAGTGCATCGGCGAGGCGACCGGATATCTTCTCGCGGCGCTTGAGCGTACCGCCGAGCGTGCCCATTGCGACATCGGACAACAACTCGAACGCGGCGGAAAAACGCGACAGATGCTGGTAGTAACGCGCGGTGTCCTCGGTGCGCGGTGCGCTGGCTAGTCGGCTGCCGGTCCAGGCCAGCAGTTTCGCGCGCGTCGCGTTGCGGAACAGCAGATTCACGTGGCCAAAGATCGCCTTGTCGAATGCCTTCAGGTCGTTCGCGGCAATCGAGTTGATCTCATGCTGCACGAACGGATGACAACGGATCGCGCCCTGCCCGTAAATGATCATCGAGCGCGTGAGGATGTTCGCGCCTTCGACCGTGATGCCGATCGGTACCGCATCCCAGGTGCGCGCGAGCGGATTGCGCGGGCCTTTCTGGATCGCCGCACCGGCGCGGATGTCCATGGCGTCGGTGACGACCTCGCGCATGCCTTCGGTCAAATACGCTTTCGCAATCGCGGACAGCACGGCAGGTTTTTCTCCGGCGTCGAGCGCGCCGCAGGTGAGCGTGCGCGTGGCGGTCATCATGTAGGTCTTGCCGGCAATGCGCGCGAGTGGTTCTTCGATGCCCTCGAAACGCCCGATCGGCGTGTCGAATTGTTCGCGCACCGTCGCGTACGCGCCGCTGATGCGCGTCATCATCTGCGCCGCGCCGACCGACAGCGCCGGCAACGAGATCGAGCGTCCGGCGGCCAAGCATTCCATCAGCATGCGCCAACCGTGGCCGATGCCTTCGCGCCCGCCGATGATGCAATCCAGCGGCGCAAATACGTCGCGGCCGACGATCGGTCCGTTCATGAACGGCACACCCATCGGATCGTGACGCTGGCCGATTTCGATGCCGGGGAGATCGCGCGAGATCAACGCGCAGGTAATGCCCAGATCCTCCTTGTCGCCGAGCAGGTGATCTGGATCCTGGATGCGGAACGCAAGTCCAATGAGGCTCGCGACCGGCGCCAGCGTGATGTAGCGCTTCTTCCAGTTCAGGCGCAGGCCGAGGATTTCCTTGCCATCGACGATGCGCTTCTCGACCAC
>JAFEEK010000124.1 GCA_018241165.1 Pseudomonadota bacterium | reverse complement strand
TTCGGCCGCAATGCCAGCGCGGCATCGAAGGCCTTGCGCGCGGCCGCGTAATCGCCGCGACCGTAGTAATCGCTGTAGCCGACGGCCAGATGCGCTTCGGCCAGATTCGGCGCGAGCTTCAATGCTTGCCCGGCGTCGGCGCGCGCCTGCGTCGTGAGTTGCTTGACGTCCAGCCCGCCGCCGCCATTGAGCCAGGCCAGTTCGCTTTCCACGTACGACAAGCGCGCGAAGGCCAGCGCGAAGCGCGGATCCTGCGTAACCGCCTCGCGATACAGCGGCAAGGCGGCTTTCAGGCTTGCGGTGTCGTTGTCGGTCTTGCCGCGATTGGCCGCGTATTCGGCATGCAGGAACGCATCCAGCGCGGCCTGATTTTCGGTCGGCACCGCGGCAAGGTTCGCCGTTTCCGCGGGCGACAGCCGCGCCTTGAGCGCATCGGCGACTTTTTGCGCCACTTCGCCTTCGACGCCGAACAGGTTGTCGAGACGGCGCGGATAATCCTGCGCCCACACATGCGTTTCGCTGCGCGTATCGATCAACTGCACGTTGATCAGCACCTGGTTTCCGGCGCGCTGCACGCTGCCTTCAAGAATCGTCGCCACGCCCAGTTGTTGCCCGATCGTTTTCAGGTCGGTCGGGCGCGCGCCGTATTTTTCCGTCGACGCGCGCGAGATGACCTTCAGGTCGCCGATGCCCGACAACTTGGTCAGGATCAGGTCCTGCATGCCGGCGGCGAAATAGACATTGGCCTTGTCGTCGGACAGGTTCTCGAACGGCAGCACGGCGATGGATTTGTCCGGAATCGCCCCTTCTGCCGGCGGCGCGGATGCATCGGCGGGCGCCGGCAGGCCGACCTTGCGGCAGAACGCCGCGAAGCGAGGGTCTTGCCGGTAGCGCAGGATGAGCGGATCGCCGAGCACATAGCCAATGCCCGAATCGCGCTGCGCCCATGCCCGATCCAGCCACTGGAACATGCTGTCGGGATCGCCGCGCAAGGCGTATGCCTGTGCAATCTGGTAGGCCGATTGATCGGCGTAGGCGTCGGTCAGGTGTTTCAGGGCGGCATCCGCGGCGGAGCGGTCGGGGCCGATCTGCAGGGCCAGCGCCAGCGCGACGTCCTGCCACACGCCGGCAGGTTCCTGACGGGCGGCAGCCAGCGCAGCCGCAGCGTCGCCGCGCAGGATGTCGATGATCGCCAGTTGCACGTGATAAACCGACGCGTCGGGCTGCAAGGCGATTGCGCTGTCGATGGCCTGGCGGGCCTCGTCCCATTGCCCGAGCGCGGTGAGGTAGGTGCTCAGCCAGGTGTACCAGTTCGCATGCCGCGGATCGTCGGCCAGTGCCTCGCGGGTCAGCGCCGCCGCGCGCCGGTTCTGCCCCAGCGCCGCCAGCGCCGCACCGAGATTGAACTTCGCCACGGCATCGTTGGGCGCCAGTTGCAGCGCACGTTGTGCTTCGGCTTCCGCGCCGCGCCAGTCCATGTCCACGCTGGTGAGCAGGAGCGAGCGTGCCTGGTGCGCCAGCGAGGAATCAGGATCGAGCCGCAGGGCGGCCTCCGCCGCTACGCGCCCCCTGGCATTGGCCTGCGCCGCTTCCGTGCCGCTCAGGAACAATCCGGCGAGTCCGACCCACGCCATCGACAACTGCGCATTGGCTGCCGCGTAGTGCGGATCGAGGCGGATCGCCTCGTCGAACGCCTCGATGGCGCTGCGCGCGCCGGCTTCGGTGCCGAGCGCCAGCCAGGCGACGCCCTGCTTGTACGCCATGTAGGCAGCAAGATTGCCGCCGGGCGGGCGTTCGCTCTGCACCACCGCGCCGGGCGCGATCTGCAGTCTGGCTTTCAACGCCTCCGCCACCGCGGCCGTTATCGTGTCCTGCAGCGCGAACAGATCCGTGTACGGCTTGTCGTAACGCTGCGACCACAACGTGCTGCTGTCGGCGGCGTTCACCAGCGTGGCGGTGATGCGCACCTGATCCTTCACCCGTTGCACGCTGCCTTCGAGCAAGTGCGCGACGCCGAGTTTCTGGCCGATGGCGCGGCTCGACTCCTTGCTGCCACGAAATTGGAACGCCGAATTGCGGCTGATGACCTTCAAGCCATCGAACTGCGACAGTGCGTCGATCAGGTCGTCGGACAGCCCGTCGGAAAAAAATTGTTCGTCTGCCTTGCCGCCTTCGTTGGCGAATGGCAGCACGGCGATGGATTTCTCCGGGATCTCGGCAACCGGCGTGGGCCCGCGTGTCGTCGCCATCCATCGCCCGATCACGACGCCACCCATGACAAGCAGCGCGACAGCCAGTGCCCATTTCACGAACTTGCGCCGTTGCGTGTCTTGCCGGAATGCCCGCGTCCAGTTCAGCGTGGTCACGCCGCCCAGGCGCGCGGTCAGCGGCAATTCCGGCGCCTGCCACACCGCCAGCGCCAGGCGCGTATCGGCGCCGATGCCGAAATGGCGATCGAGGTCGGCGATCAGCGCCTCGCAATCCGGATAGCGCTGCGCCGGATCCTTGGCCGTCATGCGAGCGAGGATGCGCGCCAGCTCCGCGTCGACATCCGGATTGAGCGCGCGAATGTCGGGCAAGGGCGTATCGGCCACGGCGCGCATCACCGCCAGCGGCGAATCGCCGGTGAACGGGCGTTCGCCGGACAGGCATTCGAACAGCACCACGCCAAGGGCGAAGATGTCCGTGCGCGCATCGGCCGGCGCGCCGGCGTAGCGTTCCGGCGCAAGGTATCCGGGCGTGCCGAGGAAGGCGCCGGTCGTGGTCAGTCGCGCATTGCCCGCGTGGACGGACTGGACGATGCCGAAATCCGACACTTTGGCCACGCCGCGGCGCGAAACCAGGATATTGGCCGGCTTGACGTCGCGGTGGATCAGGCCTTTCGCGTGCGCACTGGCCAGACCTTTCGCCGCCTGCGCGATCAGGCGCGCGGCCTGCGCCGGCGCAAGGCGTTGTTCGCGCTGCAGCAGCACGTCCAGCGATACGCCATCGACGAATTCCATGACGAAATACGGGCGGCCGTCCTGCGTACCCGTGGCGTAAATGTGCACGACATTGGCGTCGTCCAGCGCCGCGACTGCGCGCGCCTCGCGCTGGAAACGTTCGACGATGCCTGCGTCGTGCGCCAGTCCCTCGGCCAGCACCTTGATCGCGACATGGCGATCCAGTTCCGTATCCAGCGCCTTGTAGACGACGCCCATGCCGCCGCGACCGAGTTCGGAAACGAGTTGGTAATGGCCGTATGCGATCTTCATGCGCCGTTGCGGGACTCGTGCGTGCCTGCAGTGAATGCGGGCGATGGTAACCCGCCCACTGTCGCAAAGGTAATGCATGACGCTTGGGCGAACCGCCGCACGCCGTTACAATCCGTGCTTCCCGTTTTCGATCAAGCCCTGCCCCGCGCGGGCGCAAGGCGATCCATCATGGAAAAGAGTTTCGACCCCCGCTCCATCGAATCCAAGTGGTACGCGCGCTGGGAAGCCGCGGGCACGTTCGCGCCGCATGGCAATGGCGATCCTTACTGCATCCTGCTGCCGCCGCCGAACGTGACCGGCACCCTGCACATGGGCCACGCGTTCCAGCAGACGATCATGGACGCGCTGATCCGCTACCACCGCATGCACGGACGCAGGACGCTGTGGCAAGGCGGTACCGACCATGCCGGCATCGCGACGCAAAAGATCGTCGAGAACCAGCTCGCCGCGCAAGGCAAGACGCGGCATGACCTCGGCCGCACGAAATTCGTCGAGCGCGTGTGGGAATGGAAAGCTGAATCCGGCTCCACGATCACGAACCAGATGCGCCGGCTCGGCGCGTCGATGGACTGGTCGCGCGAGCGCTTCACGATGGACGAAGGCCTGTCCGCAGCGGTGCGCAAGGTTTTCGTGCAGTGGTATCGCGACGGACTTTTGTATCGCGGCAAGCGCCTCGTGCACTGGGATCCGGTGCTGATGACGGCAGTGTCCGATCTTGAGGTCGACAACCAGGAAAAGGACGGCTCGTTGTGGTCGATCCGCTATCCCGCGAGCGATGGCGGCGAAGGCGTGGTCGTGGCAACCACGCGTCCGGAAACCATGCTCGGCGACGTCGCCGTGGCCGTGCATCCGGAAGACGAACGCTACGCGCATCTCGTCGGCAAGACGCTGAAACTGCCGCTGACCGGCCGCGAGATTCCGGTGATCGCGGATGATTACGTCGAGCGCGAATTCGGCACCGGCGCGGTGAAGATCACCCCGGCGCACGATTTCAACGACTGGCAGATCGGCGCGCGCCACAAGCTCGCGCCAATCACGATGTTGACGCTGGATGCCAAGGTCAACGACAACGCGCCGGAAAAATATCGCGGGCTCGATCGCTATGCCGCGCGCAAGGCGGTGCTCGCCGATCTCGAAGCCGCCGGTCTGCTGGTCGAGACGAAGAAGCACAAATTGCAGGTGCCGATCAGCCAGCGCTCGGACGCCGTGATCGAGCCGATGCTGACCGACCAGTGGTTCCTCGATCTCACCTCCGAACGCGGACGTAAAGCCATCACCGAGCCGGCCCTGAACGCCGTGCGTTCGGGCGAAATCAAGTTCGTGCCCGAGAATTGGGCGACGACGTACACACAGTGGCTCGACAACATCCAGGACTGGTGCGTGAGCCGCCAGTTGTGGTGGGGCCATCGCATCCCGGCGTGGTTCGACGAAGCCGGCAACATCTTCGTTGGCGAGGATGAAGCCGACGCGCGCGCGCATGCGAAGGCACCGCCGGTCGGCGCGCTGCGTCAGGACGAAGACGTACTCGACACCTGGTTTTCCTCGGCGCTGTGGCCGTTCTCGACCATGGGCTGGCCGGGCGACGCACCGGTCACGGAAAACGGAAAGGTCGTCGCGGACTGGAAAAACGATCAGGCCTATCTGCCCAGCGCGGTACTCGTCACTGGCTTCGACATCATCTTTTTCTGGGTCGCGCGCATGGTGATGGCGACGCAGTATTTCACCGGGCGCGTGCCGTTTCGCGAGGTCTACATCAATGCCATCGTGCGCGACGCGGAAGGCGCGAAGATGTCCAAGTCCAAGGGCAACACCATCGACCCGCTGGACCTGATCGACGGCATCGAACTCGAAGCGCTGGTGAAAAAATCCACCGCCTCGCTGCTGATTCCGCAGGTGCGCGAGAAAGTCGAAAAGCGCATCCGCAAGGAATACGCAAACGGCATCGCGCCGGTCGGCGCCGACGCACTGCGCTTCACCTTCGCCGCGCTGGCCACGTATGGGCGCACGATCAATTTCGATCTCAAGCGTGCCGAAGGCTACAAGGCGTTCTGCAACAAGCTGTGGAACGCGGCGCGCTTCGTGCTGATGAACTGCGAGAACTTTTCCCTGCCCCTGCTTGCGGCAGATACAACATCTTCCCTTCCCCCGCGTGCGGGGGAAGGTGGCCGAAGGCCGGAAGGGGGCAAATTTGCGCCGAAGTCGGACGCCGAAAAATGGATTTTGACGCGACTTTCCAAAACCCTGACCGACGTCGAAGCGCAAATGCCGCTGTACCGTTTCGACCTGGTCGCGCAGGCGCTGTACGAATTCGTCTGGAACGATTACTGCGACTGGTTCGTGGAACTGGCCAAGCCCGCGCTCAACAGCGACGACAAGCTCGCCGCCGATTCCACGCGCCGCACCCTGCTCGTCGTGCTCGAAGCCGTGCTGCGCGCGCTGCATCCGATCATTCCGTTCATCACCGAGGAAATCTGGGGTGAAATTGCGCCGATGCTCGGCATCGCCGGCGATTCGGTTTCGACCCAAGCCTATCCGCGCGCGGCGGACTACAGCGTCGATGCTGCGGCGGAAGCCGAAACCGAATGGCTCAAGGCCGTGGTCTCGCAAGTGCGCGGCATCCGCAGCCAGATGAACATCGCGCCGGGCAAGACGATTCCACTGTTGTTCGCTGGCGGCAACGCGAGCGATCGCGCGCGCACGCAGGCGTTCGAATCGCAAATTGCTTTCCTTGCCCGCGCCGAGTCGCAACGCTGGCTTGGCGCCGGCGAAACCGAACCCGCTTGCGCCGCCGGCATCGTCGGCGAATTGAAGGTCCTGATCCCGCTCGCGGGACTCATCGACCTCGACGCCGAGAAGGCGCGCCTGGCGAAGGAAATCTCGCGTCTTGAAGGCGAGATCGAAAAATCCAACGCCAAGCTCGCCAACTTCGGCCCGAACACGCCGGCCACCGTGATCGAACAGGAAAAGCAGCGCGTGGCCGAACGCAGCGTCGCGTTGAACGGATTGCGCGAGCAGGCGCAGCGGCTGGCGGCACCGTAGATCCCGGCGCCACTGGCACGCGCGTAGCTGAGGTGTTACCTTTGTAACACCCGAACACCTGCGATTCCGGATAATGACAACTGCAACGACATCGCTGAAGCTGCCAGCCGAAGTCCGGTCGCAGGCATCCGCCGCCGCGCAGCGACTTGGCGTGACGCCGCACGCTTTCATGGTCGACGCGATCCGCACCGCCGCCGAAGCCGCGGAGAAACGCGCCGAATTCGTCGCGCAGGCGCGCGCCGCGCACCGTGAAGCGCGAAAATCCGGACAGGGCTACGCGGCTACTGACGTTCACGCGTATTTTCTCGCACGTGCAGCAGGCACGCCCGGGCGCAGGCCGAGATTGAAGACTTGGCGCAACTGATCTATTCGCGACACGCGCTGGCCGACCTCGATCGGCTCGCCGATTTCCTGCGCACAAGCGATCCGGATTCCGCGCATGCGACCGCGGAGCTGATCATCGAGGCGATCGATATCCTTGCGAACCATCCGCTCGTGGGCAGGCCTGTCGAAGACGATGTTCGCGAGCTGGTCGTCTCGCGCGGAAAGTCCGGCTATTTGGCTCTGTACAGCTACGAGGTA
>JAFEEK010000123.1 GCA_018241165.1 Pseudomonadota bacterium | reverse complement strand
GGTGATGAACTGCCTGTGCTGATGACCGAAAAGGACGCGGTCAAATGCGCGTCCTTCGCCAAGGCGCATTGGTGGAGCGTGCCGGTGCGCGCGCAGTTGCCGCCGGTTTTTTTCGATGCGGTGGCGGCGTGTGTCCGTCCCAAGAATGAAAGCTGATCGAACCATCACGGATTGGCTGCCGTTGCTCGCAGTCGCGCTTTCGGCGATGGCGCTTTACGCAGCCGCGTTTTTTCCCGGCACGATCCCATTCGATTCGGCCTATCAATGGTGGCAGGCGCGCGGCGGTGAGACCACCGACATTCACGGAATCGGCATGACGTGGTTCTGGCGACTGAGCGACGCCGCGACAAAGGGCCCCGAATTCCTGTTTGTGTTGCAACTCGTCTTGTTCTGGTGCGGACTGACGCTGGTTGCCTTGTCGCTGCCAGTAAGGCGTGCATGGCGCGTATTTTTCATGCTCGTTGCCGGCCTGGCGCCGGTACCATTGGTCGTGCTTGGGTCCGTTGTCAGCGACGCAACGATGATGGGTTTGTTGAGCTGTGCATTCGGCATTAGCGTCCGTGCGCTCGGACGCGGCAGGCGTGAGCCGTTCCTGATCGTCATGGCGTTGTTGTTTGCGGCGGTCACGGTGCGCAGGAATGCGCTGCCTGCCGCGATCCCGCTGACGATTTATGCCTGCTGGTTCGAATTTTCCGTATTGCGGGGAAAGCCTGCGTTGGCCATGCTGGCTGGTCTGTGCGCTGCGCTTGCGATGCAAGGAGCCGACGCGCTGCTTGAGCACCGAGTCGACCGGCCGCAGACCGTATTTGCTGGAACCGCGGTCTGGGATCTGTCCGCGATGTCGATTGCCAGCGGTGAAGTTTTGTTGCCGCCGTCGATCCACGGCCCCGGACTCGATGTCGCGGACCTGCGACAGGCGTTCGAGCCCTATTCGAATGTGTCGATCTTCACGCGTACGCACGCGGACATGATGCAGCCGTTTTTCGATCCGGATGATCCACGCAATGACGAGATACGACGCGCCTGGTTGGACGCGATCATGCGCCATCCGCGCGATTACCTCGCTCACCGCTGGCGCCTCACGCGCGCGTTGTTCGGCAGCAAGCAACCGGATTGGCCGCGCGAACTGGTGTATTTCCCGGGCAACACCCAATACAAGGACAATCCGCCGATTGCGACGAATGACGGGTGGCTGCACGCCGCAACGATCGACGTGATCGAACGTGCCCGCGCTGGCGTATTCCTGGCTGCATGGCCGTATGTCCTTTTGGCGTCAGTCGCCGCGTTCGTCGCATGGCGCCGGCGGGAATCGCTGCAGGGCAAGGCCGCGCTCGCTGTACTCGCCAGCGGCTTGCTGTACGCCGCACCATTGCCGCTGATCGCTCCTTCCGCAGAACTGCGCTATTTGGCGTGGACTTGCCTTGCTGCCGTGCTTGGCGCGGCATTGGCGTTTGCCGCAAACCCGTTGACAAGCGCGGCGCGCGCGACTACCTTGCGCGCACCTTAGCCATACGGGGGCGTCCTTCCGTGGACCCTTGCAGTAGAAGCCACACTGCAGCCAGTCATCGCTAGTCCGCGGAAAGCCCGTTCCTTCGGCGCGTTCCGCCTGAGACGGTAACGCGCCGGCATCGCCATCAGGCGATCCAGCACATCCTCCGAATCGCAAGCATGACCGGCTGCCCGATCGATCGGAGTCGTCATGCTGGATTTGTTCAATTTCTCCATGCTGATCCCCAATGCCGCGCGCGAACGCGGCAAGGGTGAGGCTGCCGCGCGCGCCGCAGCGCAGCTTGCGGATATCGCGCGCCTGGAATCCGCCGAAGTCCTGGGCAGGCTAACCGCCGTCGCCGACGGATTGAATCCGGAGCAGGTCGAAGAGCGGCTTGAGGAATTCGGGCCGAACATCGTCGCGCAGGAAGTGAAGAAGCACGTCGTCCTGCAACTGCTCGAACGCTTCATCACCAACCCGATCAATATCCTGCTCACCGTGCTCGCGGTCGTCACGTGGGTCACGGGCTCGGAACTCTCCGACAAGATCGGCGCCATCATCATGTTTGCGATGGTGGTCATGGCGGTGTTCGTCGCGCACTTTCAGGAAGCGCGTTCCAGCCGCGCGGTGGAGCAGTTGCGGCGCATGGTCAGCAACACCGCCACGGTGCGCCGCGAAGTGGACGAGCACGACGAAAGCGCCGACGAAGACGCACCCGCGCAGCGCGTGGCGAAAAAGCTCGAAGTGCCGATCGACGGCCTCGTGCCCGGCGACATCGTGTATTTGTCGGCAGGCGACATGGTGCCGGCGGACTTGCGCCTGCTGCACGCCAAGGATCTGTTCATCAATCAGGCCGCGCTGACCGGCGAATCGATGCCGGTGGAAAAATTCGCGGTCGCCGATGCCGACGCGAAGACCGCGCTGGAAGCGCGCTGCCTGTGCTTCATGGGCTCGAACGTGGTCAGCGGCAGTGCCACCGGCGTGATCGCCGCGACCGGCGCCGGCACCTATTTCGGCGCTTTGGCCGGCTCGCTCGTCGGCCAGCGCGTGGAGACCAGCTTCGACAAGGGCGTGTCGCGCTTCGCCTGGCTGATGTTGCGCTTCATGGCGGTGATGGTGCCGGTGGTGTTCCTGATCAACGGCGT
>JAFEEK010000122.1 GCA_018241165.1 Pseudomonadota bacterium | reverse complement strand
GCGCAAGCCACGCAATTCGACGATCGCTTCGGCGCGCTCACGGCCATGCTGTACGACGCCGCCGGCATCCTGCCGGTCGAGGAAAGCATCCTGCGCGCCAGCGACCAACCCGGGGTGAGTCCATCCGGATTCAAGCTGACCTACGCCGCCGGCATCGCGGTTGCGCTGCCGCATCCGTACCTGGACGCGCTCGGCGCCATCTGCCGAAAATCGCCGGATGATGCCGGCATCGCCGCCGATTGCATCGCGGTGGCGCAGAAGATGGCCGATTGCGGCAGCCTGCTCGCGCGCAGCGCCGGCCTGCAACTGCTGCTCGCGCTGACCCCGCCGGGCGGCACCCACGATACCGCCACCGCGCAGGCGCGCACGCTGGCCTGGCGCATGCGCGGCATCGGCGGCGTGGCCGATCGGCTCGCGGACGACAGCCGCGTGACCGGCATTTACGTGCAGAACCTGCGCGCCGGCGGTCGTGAAAGCGATGCGGTCGACGCCGTTCTGCATAGCCAGAACCTGCCGCTGGAACCGCCGGCGGATTGGCAGCCGCCCGCGGCAAACGCGACGCCGCAGCCGTAGGTTCGCAAAAACCGCATTCCCGTTGTACGCTTGGCCGACTTCGCCGATCGGAGATAAGCGCATGCGCAAGATTCTGGTGGCCAGTTCCAAGGGCGGCTGCGGCAAGACCACGATAGCGACGAACCTCGCCGCGCATTTCGCGCAGGACGGCAAGCGCACCGTGCTGGTGGATGCCGACCGCCAGGGTTCGAGCATGCACTGGGCGGAAAAGCGCGCCGGCCTGCCCGCACCGGTGCTGGCCATTTCCGGCCTGCGCCCGGACTGGTCCGCAAAAATCCCCGAGGATGCGCAGATCGTCATCATCGACGGCCCTGCCGGCATCCGCAGCGGCGAAGTAGCGGAACTGGCGCACGACGCCGACGCCTTGCTGGTACCGCTGCTGCCCTCGCGCATCGACCTGGAAGCCAGCGAACACTTCCTGCAGGAAGTCTCGCGCCTGGGCCGGGTCAAGCGCGAATCCCTTGCCGTGGGACTCGTCGCGAATCGGCTGAAACCCTGGACCACCGCGTCGCAGGAAGCGGTCGAGGAGATCAAGCGCCTGCCGTTTCCGCTGGTCGCGCAGTTGCGCGACACCCAGGGCTATGTGCTGGTCGCGGGCCTGGGCAAGAGCATTTTCGATTACAACTCCGAAATCATCCGCGGTCATCAGGAAGATTGGGGTAAATTGTTGCGTTGGGTGAAAAAACAGGGCTGATGGATCGATGAAACGCGAGATCGTGCTGTTGCGCCATGCGCATGCTGAAAACACCGCCCCGGGCCAGAGCGACTCCGAGCGCGCGCTCACGCTGCGTGGCGTCGCCGAGGCGCGCGCAGCCGGGCACTGGCTGCGCGAACAGGGCGCGATGCCGGCGCGCGTGCTGTGTTCGCCGGCGCTGCGCGCACGGCAGACGCTGGAACACGCGCTCGGCGATGTCGCCGCGCAGATCGAGCCGCGCATCTACGCAGCCACCGCCGGCGATCTCGACACGCTGATCGACGAACACGCCGATGCGCAGCGCCTGCTGCTGGTCGGCCACAATCCCGGCTTCGAAACCTTCGTCGCCCTGCTCGCGACGGGCCAGTCCGGCGACTTCCGCGGCATGCCGCCGGGCGGTATCGCATGGTTCGAGCTCGACGGAACCGCCGAACCGGGAAGCGGACGGCTGAAGGCCTTCTGGTCGCCGTAAGCGGAAAAAGCGCATGCGACCGACCCGCATGCTGCCGTTGCTGCCATGCCTGGGCCTGCTCTGCGGCGCGGCATTGGCGCAGGTTCCGCGCCACGAATCCCATGACCTTGACGCGGCGCGCTCGCAGGCCGGATTCACCGTCAAACTGTTGTGGCTGATCGGCCTGCGCGGCGATTTCGGCGCGGTGCGCGGTACGCTGGACATCGACCGCTTCCACGGCACGGCGCGGGTCGATGCGCGCATCGACGTCGACGACCTGCACATGCGCAGCGCGAACTACGAAGCCTGGGCGAAATCGGCGGAGTTCTTCGACGCATCGCGCTACCCGCAGATCCATTTCGTGTCGGAAGACATTCCACTGGTGCGCCTGGGCCGAGGCGGCGCGCTCGATGGCCTGCTCACCCTGCGCGGCATCGACAAACCGGTACGCTTTCGCATCCTGCCGGCGCAATGCGCGCAACCGCTGACCGGCGCCTGCGCCGTGCAGGCCGAGGGCAGCATCGAACGCAACGATTTCGGCATGCATTCGCGGCGTGGCACGCTGGCCGACAAGGTCGCCTTGCGCATGCGAATTTTCGTGCTGCCTGCAGCGGACCCGCCGGAATGAGGCGCGCGGCAATCCTTGGCCTGCTCGTTGCCGCCGCGTTCGCGCTCGGCGGTTGCGCGGTCGATCCAATCCACGCGCGCCGCGCCGCCGCAACCGCCGCCGCTGCGCAAGACAGTGCGCTCACTTGCGTGGTTGCGGACGCCTGCGCGATTGCGTCGCCCTACCAGGATCTCGCCGATACCGCACTGCGCGAATCGCGGCCCGGTGCGCCGGTGCATTACGTGAGTCTGCTCGATCGGGGCGCGGATTCGTTGCTGCTGCGCGTGCACCTGATCCGCGCCGCGCGCAAGAGCATCGACATCCAGACCTTCATCTTCGCCGAGGACGACGCCGGCTACCTGATGCTCGACGAACTGGTCAAGGCCGCGCGGCGCGGAGTCAAGGTACGGGTCATCGTCGATCAGTTGTTCTCGCTCAACGACACGGAACTGCTCGCGCAGCTCGCGCGCGCGCACGTCAACTTCGAGCTGCGCGTGTACAACCCCACGTTTCACAAGGCGCATACACGGCCGCTGGAATTCGCCGCCGGCATCGCCTGCTGCTTCTTCCAGTTCAACCAGCGCATGCACAACAAGTTGTTCCTGGTCGACAATCGCATCGGCATCGCAGGCGGGCGCAATTACGAGGATCGCTATTTCGACTGGGACGGCGCATTCGATTACCGCGACCGCGACGCGCTCGTCGCCGGTCCCGCCGCGCGGCAGATGGCGGCTTCGTTCGAACGCTTCTGGGCCAACCGGCGCAGCGTGCCGCTGTCGCGCCTGCGCGATGTTTCCTCGCGCATCCTTGCCGATGGCTTGAATGCGAAGCCCTACGCCCTGCATGCCTACACCGACGCGCAGCGCGTGGCGGAATTGTCGCGCGACGCCGACAATTCCGGTTTCATCCGCGCGCACTTCGCCGACCAGGCCATGCGCGTGGGCGACGTCGAGTACTTTTCCGATGCGCCGGACAAGGCCGAAGATCCGGATCGGCCGAGCGACGACGAGTTGAGCCGCCACATCCTGCAACTGTTCGAAAACGCACGGTCCGAGGTCGTAATGCAGACGCCGTACCTCGTGCTCAGCCGCACGGCGCGGCGCGTGTTCGCCCAACAGCGCCTGCACAAGCCGCAATTGCGCATCATCGTATCGACCAACTCGCTGGCGGCGACCGACGCGTTCTACGTCTACGCATTGTCGTACAAATACAAAAAACGCTATCTGAAACTCGGCTTCGAAATCCACGAATTCAAACCCTTTCCGGCCGAAGCGGGCGCATTGATCGCCGGATACGACACACTGGGCGATGACGGCGAGACCGCACGGCGTTACCACAAGTACGGCCGCGCACCGCTGAAGGAAAATGGCGTGCGTATCGGCTTGCACGCGAAGTCGATCGTCATCGACGGCAGCATCGCCTTGATCGGTTCGCACAATTTCGATCCGCGCTCGGATCACTACAACACCGAGTCCGGGTTCATCATCCACGACCGCGCG
>JAFEEK010000121.1 GCA_018241165.1 Pseudomonadota bacterium | reverse complement strand
GGCAGCAATCCGAACGGGTATGCCAACGATCAGCGCGGCGGCGGTTATCCGCGCGTGGTCGGTGCAGCGGTGGACATTGGAGCGTTCGAAGGTTCGATCGCATTGGCGCCACCGCCGGTTCCGGCACCAGTCTTGTCGGCCTGGGCGGCGGGAATTCTCGCCGGCCTGCTCGGAGCGTTTGGCTGGCGTCGCCGACGATCCGGATAGGATTCTTCACGCCGCGATCACTCACCGCCACGCATTCTTCACAAAAGTGAAGAAGGGGAGACAGCATGAAGCAGCGCGAAGAACAAACCGGACTGATCCTGCTGATCGAGGACAACCGCGGCATCGCCGAGATGGTCGGCGAATTCCTCGAGCGCCGTGGCTATGGCCTGGACTACGCATCCGATGGCGTTACCGGTTTGCATCTGGCCGTCGCCAACAGCTATGACGTGATCGTGCTCGATTTGATGCTGCCGGGCATGGATGGCCTGGAGCTTTGCCGCAAGTTGCGCCATGAAGCAAAAAAGTCCACGCCGGTACTCATGCTGACCGCGCGCGACACGCTCGAGGACAAGCTCACCGGCCTCGATGCCGGCGCCGACGACTATCTGGTGAAACCTTTCGAGATCCGCGAGCTGGAAGCCCGGGTGCGCGCACTGATCCGGCGCGATCGTCGCCAGGTCAGCGCACAAACGCTGCAAGTGGCCGACCTCGTCTACGACACCGCCAGCGTGCGCGTGGCTCGCGCCGGTCAGGACTTGCAGGTGTCGCCGATCGGCCTGAAGTTGCTGTCGATCCTGATGCGCGAATCGCCGCGCGTGGTCAGCCGCGCCGACATCGAACGCGAGGTCTGGGGCGACCTGTTGCCCGATTCGGATACGCTGCGCAGCCATTTGTATAATTTGCGCAAGATCATCGACAAGCCTTTCCAGCGCCCCTTGCTGCACACCATCCACAGCGCCGGCTACCGCCTCGCCGACCTCGACGCCGAAGTGGCCGCCGGCCAACGCGCATGATGCGGCCGCCGCGCGCCGGCATCCGGCGCAAGATATGGGCGGTGTACGTGTTGCAGGTGGCGGCGATCAGTCTCGCCACCATCCTTGGCGTGTATGGCGCGGCCACGGTACTCGAAGACGTGCTGATCAAGCGCGCGCTGTCCGGCGAGGCGGCGTTCTACTGGCAGCGCTGGGACCACAACCATGCCGCGCCGGTTCCAGACACGAACAACATGACCGGCTACCTGCTTGCGCCGGGCACCACTACGGCCGCATTGCCCGACGCGCTGCGCGATCTGGCTCCGGGTTACCACCGCGTCCAGAGCGGTGGCAGTTTCGTGCTCGTGCATGTTTCCGACGGTCCGCCGGGACGCCTGTTTCTCGTCTTCAACCAGGAACAGGTCGGGCATCTCGCCTTCCTGTTCGGTTTCGTGCCGCTGATCCTGGTGCTGCTGATCATTTACATCACGACCTGGCTGACCTACCGCGCGTCGCGGCGCGCGCTGTCGCCGGTGATCGCGCTCGCCAAGGTCGTCCGCGACTGGGATCCGAAAAATCCCGACCTGGCCGCGCTCGACCCAGGCAACCTGTCCAGCGATCCGGACGGCGACGTGGAAACCCTGGCGCGCGCACTGCACGGTTTTGCCAGCCGCATCGAGGACTTCGTCGAACGCGAACGCAATTTCACCCGCGACGCCAGCCACGAACTGCGCAGCCCGCTCACCGTGATCAAGCTTGCCGCGGACGTCATTGTCGAAGAAGACGTCTCGCCATTCGCACAACGCGCGCTGCAACGCATCCGTCGTTCGGTACGCGACATGGAAGCGATGCTCGAGACATTTCTGCTGCTGGCGCGCGAATCCGACACCGGCCTGCGGCAAGAGGAATTCGTGGTCAACGATGCGGTGCGCGAGGAAGTCGAACGCGCGCAGCCCCTGCTCGAAGGCAAGCCGGTTACGCTGGAACTGCATGAGCCGGCGCGCTTCGCCCTGTGCGCGCCGCCGCGCGTGTTCGCGGCGATGGTCGGCAATTTGATTCGCAACGCCTGCCTTTACACCGAATCCGGCAGCGTGCGCGTGAGCGTGGGCGACGATTACGTCAGCATCGCCGACAGCGGCATCGGCATGAGCGCGGACGAAATCGCGCAGACCCGGCAGCCGTATTTTCGCGCCGGGCGCAGTGCCAGCGCCGGACACGGCGTGGGCCTTTCCATCGTGCGCCGACTCTCCGAGCGTTTCGGCTGGCCGGTCGACCTGCGCAGCGAGGTCGGCACCGGCACCACGGCGACGATCCGGTTTCCGCAGCGCTTGCCAGCGCCGCCGGCGGCGTCATAATCGGCGCATGTCACCGCGGAGGTCGCACCAATGCTTCACAAATTCGCCGCCATCGTCCTGTGCGTCTTCGGCGTTTGTGCCATGAGCCATGCTGCCGCGCCCGTTCTCGTCATTCACGGCGGCGCCGGCGTGATCAAGAAGGAAATGGATCCGGCTACGCAAAAGGCCGTGCGCGCAGCGCTTGCGACTGCGCTCGAACGTGGTTACGCGCAACTGAAGGCCGGCAAGCCGGCGCTGGATGCGGTGACCGCCGCGATCACGGTGCTCGAGGACGACCCGCATTTCAACGCCGGCAAGGGCGCGGTGTTCAACCACGATGGCAAGAACGAACTCGACGCCTCGATCATGGACGGCGATACGCTGCGCGCGGGCGGCGTGGCGAACGTGCATAGGGTGAAGAATCCCATCCTGCTGGCGCGCGCGGTGATGGAGCATTCGCCGCATGTGCTGATGTTCGGCGATGGCGCGGAGGAGTTCGCGAAGACGCAAGGCATCGTGCTCGTCGATCCGAAGTATTTCTGGACCGAAAAACGCTGGCAGGAATTGCAGGATGCGCTGAAGAAAGATGCCGCCGGCCAGCACGCCGACGCCGAGAAGGAAGGCCACTTCGGCACCGTCGGCGCGGTCGCGCTGGACAAGGCCGGACACCTCGCCGCCGGCACTTCCACCGGCGGCATGACCGACAAGCGCTTCGGCCGCGTCGGCGATTCGCCGATCATCGGCGCCGGCACCTACGCGAACGCGGGCTGCGCGGTATCCGGCACCGGTTGGGGCGAGTACTACCTGCGCACCGTGGCCGCGCACGAGATCTGCATGCGCGTGACGCAAATGCACCAGCCGCTGAAAGAAGCCGCCGAATACGTGATCAACAAGGAAATTCCCAAACTCGGCGGCGACGGCGGCGCGATCGTGCTCGGCGCGGACGGTGAATTCGCCACGCCGTTCAACACCGACGGCATGTATCGCGGCTGGGTCGACAAGGACGGCAAAATCCACGTCGCGATCTTTCCCGGGGAGTAATCGTCATGACGCTGTGTCCCGTTGCACTCGCCGTCGGCTGCAAACGTTGCCCGGTATTTTCTGTATGTCCGGCGAAGTCGCTGATCGGCGATTACAAGCCCGAAGCGCCGAAATCGCCGCAGGCCGAATCGAAATCCGCCGGCAAGTCCAAGCGTTGACTTCGCGACCGGCTACAGGCGCAGGCTGATCGTCAGTTTCGCCTGCCACGGCGCGATGAGCTGGTTGCCGCGCACGTTCTGCCACAGCGGCGCTTCGATGTCGGCGAATACGCGCAGGCGCTTGACGCGCAGTTCCAGTCCCGGCGCCGCCAGCAGCCGCGCATAGCCGGTGTTGTCAGGGTCGGCATTGCTGCCGGCATCGTGGCGGCGCAGCGAGCCCAGCGCCTGCAGCATGGGCGTGAGTTCAACACCGGACGCGAGCTGCCAACCGTTCGGATACGCGCCGAACACGGCATTGAGTTCCGTGCCGGGACGATAACCGCCCTGGGTGACGATCGGCGCGTCCACGATTGCCTGCACGAAGCCGCTCCAATTGCTGCCCAATGCGCCGATGCGGAACTGATGGTAGCCGCCGAGCAACGCATCCGTGCTGCCGGTGCCGATTTGCGTGTCGCGGTCGAAACCAGGAACCTTCCAGTCGCCATTGGCCAATTTCAATCCGAATGAAACGCCGCTGGACATGTCGCCGGAGAATCCCGTGTACATGCCGGTGATGCGGATGTCGCCGATCTGACCGTGATTCAGCGTGACCGGCACGCCGTCGTCGATGGTCGTGAAATGGCGCTGGTCGTACGGAACGTCTATCGAGAGTCCCCATGCGCGATTGAACATGTGACGCAGGCCGACGCTCTGGTACAGCGTGCGGATGTGCTGGTCGTCGTTGGCGGCGGCCGGAGCGCTTGAAGTGCCCGACCAATTGTCGGTCTGGTCCAGATAGCTGAACTGATAGAACAGTTGCGTGCCGGCGCCTTGCGGCAACATGTCGGAACCGCCGACCTCGAACACGCCGCAACCGCAGGCGCAGGCCCACAGGTGCAGCGGCACGCAAAGAGCGAAAACGGCGGTGAGGCGGCGTAACGGCATGAGTCGATCCTTGCAGCACATTGGGTGTGCATTGTATGTGCTGCGACAGGCATCGGCGGGTTCATATGTGCAAAGGGGGAATAGTCTCGGATCGCTCGCGGCGCTTTACAACCGCTTACTTTCGACGCGGGCCGACTACGCTATAGTCGCTGGTGTCTGCGCCCCGTGCGGCGCGTGTTCACGCCATCGACATGGAAAATCGCAAACCGTTTTTCGTGCGCAACCGCGCGTTGCTGATCATCCTGGCCGTCATTGCCATCGTCGCGTTCGGCGGCTACTGGCTCGCGCATCGCACCAGCGTGCCGGCCGGATTCCGCTTTGGCGGCCGCAGCGCCATGGGTGCCGGCGGCATGGCAATGCCGGTCGGCACGGCGACGGCAAGAACCGGCGACATCGGCATCGACCTGGATGCGCTCGGCACGGTCACGCCGTTGCGCACGGTCGCGGTGCGCAGTCAGGTCAACGGGCTGCTGCAGAGCGTGAATTTCAAGGAAGGCCAGGACGTGAAACAGGGCGACGTATTGGCCCAGGTCGATCCGCGACCGTTCCAGGCCGCGTTGCTGCAGGCGCAAGGCGCGCTGGCGCGCGACGAGGCGCTGCTTGCCAATGCGCGCGCGGACCTGAAGCGTTACCAGGATGTCGCGCCGCAGGGATTGATTCCCGAGCAGACGCTGGCGACGCAAAAGGCGCTGGTCGCGCAATACGAGGGCACGATCAAGTCGGACCAGGGCCAGATCGACACCGCGAAACTCAATCTGGGTTACGCGCGCATCGTGGCGCCGCTCGATGGTCGCGCCGGTTTGCGTGTGGTCGACGCCGGCAACACGATCACGACCAGCGACACGCTGGTCACCATCACCCAACTCAAGCCCATCGACGTGCTGTTCACGATTCCGGAAGACAACCTGCCGGAATTGCTCAAGCACATGAATGACGCAAGTCTGAAAGTGGACGCGCTCAGCCGCGACAAGACCACGGAACTGGCCAGCGGCTCGCTCGCGAGCCTGGACAACCAGATCGACACGTCGACCGGGACAGTCAAGGCCAAGGCCGAATTCGCCAATGCGGACGAAAGCCTGTTCCCGAACCAGTTCGTCAACGTGCGCGTGCACCTGACCACGCTGACCGGTGCGACGATCGTTCCCACTGCGGCACTGCAACGCGGTGCCGACGGCATGTATGTGTTCGTGGTCGGTGCCGATCGCACGGTCAAGCAGCAACCGGTGAAAACCGGTGCGAGCCAGGGCCAGGACATTGCCGTGACCGATGGTCTGAAGCCCGGCGACATCGTCGTCACCGACGGCGCGGATAATCTGCGCGATGGCAGCCGCGTCGAATTGCCGGGCGAGGCGCCGCCGCCGGCCAAGCCGGCGGACGCGAAAGGACAGTGGCGCGGGAAATCGAAGTGACGCAGCGGCGATCCAGTTCCAAGCCCCTCTCCCCTTGTGAGGGAGCGATGCAGCGCACCCCCTTCGGCACGAAGGGGGTCGATGCGCAGCATCGGGGGGATGTTCGAAAAGATCATCCCCCTCAATCCCCCTTCCTGCGGAAGGGGGAAGAGTTGGGTTGCGCTTCCACGAGTGAGCTTATGGGCGAAAGGGTTGCTTGAATGAACCCCTCGCGCCTATTCATCCTTCGCCCCGTCGCCACCAGCTTGCTGATGGCGGCGATCCTGCTCGTGGGCATCCTCGCGTATCGCTACCTGCCGCTGTCGGCGCTGCCCGAAGTCGATTACCCGACGATCCAGATCACCACGCTGTATCCGGGCGCGAGCGCGGACGTGATGCTGTCCTCGGTCACCGCGCCCTTGGAGCGCCAGCTCGGCCAGATGCCGGGTTTGAACCAGATGTCCTCGACGAGTTCGGCCGGCGCATCGGTGCTGACCTTGCAGTTCAGCCTCGACTTGTCGCTCGACATCGCCGAGCAGGAAGTGCAGGCGGCAATCAACGGTGCCGGCACGTTTCTGCCCGCGGACCTGCCGACGCCGCCGATCTACAGCAAGGTCAATCCGGCCGACGCGCCGGTGCTGACGCTCGCGCTGATGTCGACGACGCTGCCGTTGACGCAAGTACAGGATCTGGCCGACACGCGCCTCGCGCAGAAGATTTCGCAGATCGACGGCGTTGGTCTCGTCACGTTGTCCGGCGGGCAGCGCCCGGCCGTGCGCGTGCAGGCCAACCCGGCGGCGCTGTCGGCTTACGGTTTGAGTCTGGAGGATCTGCGAAGCGCGATCGGCAATGCCAACGTCAACGGCGCCAAGGGCAGCTTCGATGGCCCGACGCAGTCGTACACGATCGACGCGAACGACCAGCTCAAGTCCGCCGCCGCGTATAACGATTTGATCATCGCGTATCGCAATGGCGCACCGGTGCGCTTGCGCGACGTGGCGACGATCGCGGACGGCGCCGAGAACGATCGCCTCGCGGCGTGGAAAGACACCAAACCCGCGATCATCATGAACATCCAGCGCCAACCCGGCGCGAACGTGATCGAGGTGGTCGATCGCATCAAGGCGTTGCTGCCCTCGCTCACATCGACCTTGCCCGGCGGCGTGCAGGTGAGCACGCTGACCGATCGCACCGTGACCGTGCGCGCTTCGGTCGCCGACGTGCAGTTCGAACTGCTGCTCGCCGTGGCTCTGGTCGTCATGGTGATCTTCGTGTTCCTGCGCAACCTGCCGGCCACGATCATTCCGAGTTTCTCGGTGCCGCTGTCCATCGTCGGCACGTTCGCGGTGATGTACCTGGCCGGATTTTCGCTCGACAACCTGTCGATGATGGCGCTGACGATTTCCACCGGCTTCGTCGTGGACGATGCGATCGTCATGATCGAGAACATCTCGCGCTATCTCGAAGAAGGCGACTCGCCGCTCGAAGCGGCGCTGAAAGGTTCCAAGCAGATCGGCTTCACCATCATCTCGCTGACGATCTCGTTGATTGCCGTGCTGATCCCGCTGCTGTTCATGGGCGATGTGGTCGGCAGGCTGTTCCGCGAATTTGCGGTCACGCTGGCGGTGACGATCCTGATCTCGGCGGTGGTGTCGCTGACCCTGGTGCCGATGCTGTGCGCGAAAATCCTCAAGCATTACAAACCGGAAGAGGAAAGCGCGTTCGCGCGCCGCAGCCACCAGTACATCGACCGCCTGATCGCGCTGTACGCACGCTGGCTGACCTGGGTGCTGGATCGCCAGCGTGCGACGCTCGCCGTCGCCGTCGGCACCCTGGTACTGACGGTACTTTTATACATCGTGATCCCGAAAGGATTTTTTCCGGTGCAGGACACCGGCGTGATCCAGGGCATCTCCGAAGCGCCGCAATCGGTGTCGTTCGCGTCGATGAGCACGCGCCAGCAGGCACTCGGCGCGCTGATCCTGAAGGACCCGGCGGTGGCATCGTTGTCTTCGTTCATCGGCGTGGATGGCACCAACACCACGCTCAACAGCGGGCGATTTCTCATCAACCTCAAGCCGCACGGCACGCGCGACGACGCGCAGACCGTGATCCGCCGCATCAATGCCGCCGCCGCAAAACTGCCCGGCATCAACCTGTACATGCAGCCGGTGCAGGATTTGACCATCGAGGATCGCGTCAGCCGCACCCAGTACCAGTTCACGCTCGAATCCACCGGCTTGAAGCAACTGGAAACCTGGGTGCCGAAGCTGGTCGATGCGTTGAACCAGCAGCCGGAACTCGCCGATGTCGCCAGCGACCTGCAGGCGCGCGGCTTGCAGGCGTATCTGGAAATCGATCGCGACAGCGCGGGACGTTTGGGGATTACCGCCGCCGCGATCGACAATCTGTTGTACGACGCGTTCGGCCAGCGCCTGATCTCGACGATCTTCACCGAGGCGAACCAGTATCGCGTGGTGCTGGACCTGCTGCCCGAATTCAAGCAAGGGCCGCAGGCGCTTGCGGGCATCTATCTGCCCGGATTGAGCAATGCCAACAATGTGTCGCAAGCGCCGCAAGGTTCGGTCAATTCGCCGGGCGGCGCGCAATCGTCCACTGGCGGTGCGCCGCAGGGCGCGAGCAGCGCCACCGTCACGACGAATCAGGCGCCGGCCGCGAATGGCCTCGTTCCCCTCAGTGCGGTGGTCAAGGTCAGCGAACGCAGCGCGCCGCTGTTGATCGATCACCTGGGCCAGTTTCCCGCGACGACGGTGTCGTTCAATCTTGCGCCGGGCGCGTCGCTCGGCGCGGCGGTGGATGCCATTCGCGCGACGGAAAAAGACCTCGGCATGCCGGCCAGCATCACCACGGCATTCCAGGGTGCGGCGGCGGCGTTCCAGGCTTCGCTCACGAACGAGATACTGCTGATTCTCGCTGCGATCGCGGCGATGTACATCGTGCTCGGCGTGCTGTACGAAAGCTATATCCACCCGATCACGATTCTTTCGACGTTGCCTTCGGCCGGCGTCGGCGCACTGCTCGCGCTGATGATCGCTGGCGAGGATCTGTCCATCGTCGCGATCATCGGCATCATCCTGTTGATCGGCATCGTCAAGAAGAACGCGATCATGATGGTCGACTTCGCCCTCGACGCCGAACGCAATGAAGGCAAAGCGCCGCGCGAGGCGATCTACCAGGCCTGCCTGCTGCGCTTCCGCCCGATCCTGATGACCACGCTCGCCGCGCTGTTCGGCGCGCTGCCGCTGATGCTCGGCACGGGCGTGGGTTCGGAACTGCGCCATCCGCTGGGCGTGACCATCGTCGGCGGCATGATCGTCTCGCAGATGCTCACGCTGTTCACCACGCCGGTGATCTATCTGTGGTTCGATCGGCTG
>JAFEEK010000120.1 GCA_018241165.1 Pseudomonadota bacterium | reverse complement strand
GCGAGATCGCGAATGCGTTCGCCGAAAATCCGCAGCGTCGCGAATGTGGCCAGGGCCGGCATCCACATGATCCCGGTAAACAGCAGTACCGAAAATCCCGATCGCGCGGCAAGCCAATACCACGGCGCACTGAACGCGAGCGTCAGCGCATAGTAGACGACGATCTTGTTGCGGCTGCGAGCTTTGTCGGTGGACATTGAATTCCCCTAGGAAAATGTTCCGGAACGCATGTTACCAATGGCAGGCTTGATCTTGTCGGTTGCGGCTTAGACTCATGCGTTGCCGTCCGCTTCGGAGAGCTTCATGCACGCAGCCCGTTGGGTTTCAGGATTGTGTCTTCTGGTCGGGATGAGTGGCGCGCAAGCCACGCCGTTGCTGCTGCAAACGCCCACCGTGTCGTCCACGCGCATCGCTTTCGCCTGGGGCGGTGAAATCTGGATGGTGCCGCGCGCGGGCGGTGCGGCTTCGTTGCTCGTCGGCGGCGAAGGCACGGCGATGGATCCGGTGTTCTCACCCGATGGCGCCTGGGTTGCCTACACCGACACCGCCAATGGCAACGCCGACGTATTCGTGGTGCCGACGGCCGGCGGTACGCCCAAGCGCCTGACCTGGCATCCGGCAGCCGATGAAGCCGTGGGCTGGGCGCCGGATGGAAAATCCGTGCTGATCCGCTCCAACCGGGATGCGAGCAACGATTCCTCGCAGTTGTATCTGGCGCCCCTTGCTGGCGGCCTGCCGCAGGCATTGCCGCTGAGCATGGCCGAGCAAGGCGCGTTTTCGCCGGACGGCAAGCAGATCGCCTACAACCCGGTATTCCAGTGGGAACCGGATTGGCGCGATTACAAGGGTGGACAGACGCCGCGCATCTGGATCGCGCGTCTGTCGGATTCGAGCGTAACCAAGGTCCCGCGCAGCAATTCCAGCGACTCCAATCCCATGTGGGTCGGCAGTCATGTCTACTTTTTATCCGATCGCGCTGGCCCGGCGACGCTGTTCGATTACGACACCGCCAGCGGCAAGCTCGCGCAACTCGTTGCCAACGATGGCTACCCGATCGATGCCGCGAGTGCCGGCGCCGGCGCCATCGTGTACACGCAGATGGGCGAGCTGCACCTGGTGGATTTGGCCAGCGGCAAGAACTCCGTTGTTCCAGTGACGATCGACGGTCCGTTGCCGCAGACGGTGCCGTACTTCAAGAAAGTCGCCAAGGAAATCGAACACTGGGGTATTTCCGCCACCGGCGCGCGCGCAGTCTTCGAGGCGCATGGCGACATCTTCACCGTGCCCGCCGACAAGGGTGATGTACGCGACATCACGCGCACCGAAAATGCCGCCGAGCGCGATCCGGCGTGGTCGCCAGACGGAAAATCGGTAGCGTATTTTTCCGATGCATCCGGCGAATACGCGCTCACCATCCGCGATCAGGACGGATTGAAGGCACCGCGCAAGATCGACCTCGGCCAGCCACCGTCGTTTTTCTATTCGCCGCGCTGGTCGCCGGACGGCAAGCGCATCGCCTACTCCGACAAGCGCCTGAACCTGTGGGTGGTGGATCTGGCCGATGCCAAACCCGTGAAGGTCGACACCGATCTGTTCGACACGCCGTTGCACGAATTCGACCAGGCCTGGTCGCCGGACAGCCGCTGGATCGTCTACACCAAGCAGTTGGCGAACCACCTGCACGCCGTCTTCGTGTATTCGCTCGACACCCGCAAGGCGACGCAGATCACCGACGGCATGAGCGACACGCTGTACCCGGTGTTCGACGCGAACGGCAAGTACCTGTACTTCACTGCCAGCACCGACAATGGCCTGTCGCCGGGCTGGCTGGACATGACCAGCCAGGCGCATCCGGTCACGCGCGGTGTGTACGTGGCGGTGCTGCGCAAGAACCTGCCCTCGCCGCTGGCGCCGGAAAGCGACGAGGACAAGGGCGTGACAGCGCCCGCTGCGGACAAATCCGATGACGGCAACAGCAAGAAGGAAAAGGCCGAGGACAAATCCGGATCTGGCGCCGATTCCGTCGCCATCGACTTCGACGGCCTGCTCCAGCGCACGCTCGCCCTGCCGATCCCGCCGGCCAATTTCGCCGGCATGAGCGCGGGCAAGACCGGCGAGCTTTATCTGCTCGAAGCACCGCAAGTGGCGGGCGAAGACGATGCCGCCACGCTCAAGCGTTTCGATCTGAAAAAGCGCAAGGTCGAATCACTTGCCGACGGGGTCACCGCCTTCGCGCTGTCCGCCGATGGCAGCAAGATGCTGCTGCGCACCGGCAAGGAAAACTGGGCGATCGCTGCCGCCGACAAGCCGGCCAAGCCGGGCGAAGGCAAGATCGACGTGGCGGCGATGGAAGTGCATGTGCAGCCACGCGCAGAATGGACACAGATGTACAACGAGGTCTGGCGCATCGAGCGCGACTTCTTCTACGACCCGCACTTCCACGGCCTCGACATCACTGCCGCCGAGAAACACTTCCGTCCATATCTGGCCGGCGTCGGCAGCCGTGGCGATCTGAATTTCCTGTTCCGCAAGATGCTGGCCTACATCTCGGTCGGACACATGTTCGCGCGCGGCGGCAGCATGCCGGACCTGCCCAAGATCGCGGTCGGGCTGCTCGGCGCCGACTATGACGTCGCCAATGGCCGTTACCGTTTTGCAAAAGTATACGATGGCGAAAACTGGAATCCGCATTTGCAGGCACCGCTGACCCAACCCGGCGTCAACGTGCGTGCCGGCGAGTACCTGATCGCCGTCAATGGTCGCGACGTGCACGCGGGCGACAATTTGTACGGCTTCTTCCAGCAGACCGTTGGCAAGCAGACCGTGCTGCGCGTCGCGGCGAACGCTGATGGCAGCGGATCGCGCGAGGTCACCGTGGTGCCGGTGGCAAGCGAAAAGGGCCTGCGCCACCTGGCCTGGGTCGAGCACAACCGGCGCGAGGTCGACAGGTTATCCGGCGGCAAGCTCGCCTATGTGCACCTGCCCGACACGGCCGGCGGCGGCTTCACCAATTTCAACCGGTACTTCTTTGCACAGACCGACAAACAAGGCGCGTTGATCGACGAGCGTTACAACCACGGCGGCCAGCTCGCCGACTACATCGTCGATTACCTGTCGCGTCCGCCGATGACGCGGGTGATGACGCGCGAAGGCCAAACCTACACCGAGCCGACGCAGGCGATCTACGGGCCAAAAGCGCTGCTGATCAACCAGTTCTCAGGTTCTGGCGGCGATGCCCTGCCGTGGTATTTCAAGCGCAAGCAGATCGGCCCCTTGATCGGCGAGCGCACCTGGGGCGGCCTGGTCGGCATCGGCATGTATCCGGTGCTGCTGGACGGCGGCACGGTTACCGCGCCGCGCTGGGCGCTGTTCGGCCTGCATGGCCAATGGGAAGTGGAAAACCACGGCATCGCACCGGACATCGAGGTC
>JAFEEK010000011.1 GCA_018241165.1 Pseudomonadota bacterium | reverse complement strand
TTGGCAGACGCGGCGTTTTCCGTATCTTGTTTTTTACGTCGAGCGATCCGCGCAGATCGACGTGTGGCGCGTGCTGCGTGGTGAGCGCGATATTGCCGCGTGGCTGCGCGAGGAGGAGTAGGCGGGGTTGTGCAATTGAAAAGGATTGCGTGCCTATGCGAGCACTGAACTGGATCGTCGCGTATGGCCAATCCTTGCCGCGGGGATAAATAGCGGACATACTGCCCGCTGTTGATTCCTGATGGGGAACGGCGTGGAAAACGTGGTGCATCTGTTGTCCAGCCTGCGCGGGCGCTACAGCCAGCGCGAACTTGCCGCCGCTTTGGGCGTGGACGTGCGCACGGTGCGGCGCTGGGAAGTACGCGAAACCGATCCGCCACCGTACCTCGTGGACGCAATCCGGCAACGCCTGCTGCCGCTGGAGGTTCCGGACTCGCGCGATGCGGCATTCACCTTCATCGATCTGTTCGCCGGCATCGGCGGCATCCGCATGGGTTTCGAGGCGCACGGCGGGCGCTGCGTGTTCACCAGCGAATGGAATGCGTGGGCGCAGAAGACCTACCTTGCGAATTTTCCGGATGCCACGCACCACTTTGCCGGCGACATCACCGGTGTGGATGCGCGCGACATTCCCGATCACGACGTGCTGCTGGCGGGGTTTCCTTGCCAGCCATTCAGCATCGCTGGCGTGTCGAAGAAGAACGCACTCGGGCGCAAGCACGGGTTCGCTGACGAAACGCAAGGCACGCTGTTCTTCGACGTGGCGCGCATCATCAAGGCGAAGCAGCCCAAGGCGTTTTTGCTGGAAAACGTCAAGAATCTCAAGAGCCACGACAAGGGCAACACGTTCCGCGTGATCGAGCGCACGCTGCAAAAAGACCTCGGCTACCAGATCCATTGCAAGATCATCGACGGCCAATGCTTCGTTCCGCAGCATCGCGAACGCATCCTGATTGTGGGATTCCGCGAGCCGACCGATTTCTCGTGGGACGATTTGAGGCTGCCGAAACAGGGCCCGCGGCTTGCCAGCATTCTGCATCCGCAAGACGGCACCGAAGCGGCAGAACCGCCCTACACCGAAGGCGCCAAGGCGAAGGCCGCCGCGAAGTACACGCTCACCGCGCACTTGTGGCAATACCTGCAAGACTACGCCGCCAAGCACCGCGCCGCCGGCAACGGTTTCGGTTTCGGGCTGGTGGATGGCAATGGCGTCGCGCGCACCTTGTCGGCGCGCTACTACAAGGACGGCTCCGAAATCCTGGTGTCGCAAGGCGCGAGACGGCGACCGCGCAGGCTGACCCCACGCGAGTGCGCGCGCCTGATGGGCTTTCCGTCCACCTTCAAGATTCCGGTGAGCGATACGCAGGCGTACAAACTTTTTGCCGACGCAGCAGTTGTGCCAATGATCGAAGCTGTTGCACAGTGCATCGTGTCGAAGCTGCGAGTCGAGGAGCGCGTTGCCATGCCGCGAACAACCATTGCACCGGAAACATTCCCGAAACGCGGCAATTGGACGCGTGAACAGTTGAAGCTGGCCTTTTACCTCTATTGCCAGTTGCCATTCGGCAAGCTACATCAGCGCAATCCGCAAATCATGGAACTATCGAACTTGATCGGCAGGACGCCCAGTTCGCTGGCGATGAAGCTGGTCAATTTTGCGAGTCTCGATCCGACGATTCGCAATTCCGGGCGACACGGTCTCGGCAACGCGTCCGCACTCGACAAGGCGGTATGGGAGGAATTTCATGCCGATTGGGAACGCCTTGTCGTCGAATGTCAGCAAATCCGGGAAAGTCTTGCGCATTTGCAAGGACAACGCGTCGAAACACCGCAGGAAATGGAGAGAGATTTTTCGATTACGGACTTCACCGGCGAAACACGCCGGGCGATTGTCGAGCAACGCGTCAAGCAATCTTTTTTCCGCCGAGCCGTACTCGCAAGCTATCGTGGGCGCTGCTGCGTTTCCGGCGTGAGCGATGCACGGCTGCTAGTTGCGAGCCACATCGTGCCTTGGCGCGACGATAGGGCGAACCGATTGAATCCGAGCAATGGGCTATGTCTCTCGGCGATTCACGACAAGGCATTCGACAGCCACCTATTTTCGCTGACTGACGACGGGCGGATCGTGCTGTCCAAACGTTTGAAGGCCAGCAAAGACGAATTCATAAAGGAAGTATTTTGGTCCGCCGAAGACCGGGCTATCGAGTTGCCAGAACGATTCCGTCCTGAACTCGAATTCTTGCGGCAGCACAGAGAAAACATGCTCGGGAGCGACCGATGAAAAGCATTACCATTGGGCTCGTCGGAACTGATTGGAAAGTGGCTGCTTCCGCGCGCTACTACGCGGAACGTGGTAGTGGCGAGGAGTTGGCATTTGGAATGACGCCGACCGAGGCGTTGGCGCGGCTCGAACAGCGCGAAGCTGCAATCAATACGAATTTGGCCCAAGAATCGGCAGATGAAATTGCGTTTCTTGCGTTGGGTGCCGCGGATGCGCTGCGCGATTGCCGCGACGCCGATCTCAGTAAATTTGGTGGTTACATGGGTTTCATCGGCGAAGTCATCCGTTGCGCGCCGTTGCTTACAGCGCGCTGGAGTCAGATGCAGACCGGCGAATTTGGCGGAGTTTGGCTCTACGATGTGACAGAAAGATTCGGTCGCGAATGGGCGGAGGAAATTTTGAATGGAACACGCGAGGATCCCAGCGAGCGGCTCGAATACATCATCGCGGATGAAATGGAGAAATGGTCGTGAGCCTCGTTGCGGATCGCTTTGCGATGTCGCCTATGAAAGTACGGCTCGCTACGACCCCGGCATCAAATTGGAAGGCGTTTCGACCAACAGCCCCAAAGCCAAGAAACGCAGTCAGTTCCGCGTCAGTAGCAAGAACCTTTCGGCCTTGTACGTTTCCAGCCGAATCGTAGATGCGTGTGAGCAATCATGATTGACAAACGCATTGAACAACGCCATCGCGCCACGTTCGACGCCATTCGGCATCAGGATGAGCGCGGCAACGATTTCTGGTTTGCCCGCGACCTTGCGCCACTGCTGGAATATCAGCAGTGGCGGAATTTCGTGCAGGTCGTAGAGAAGGCCAAACTTGCCTGCAGACAGGCCGGCAATGCGATGGCTGACCATTTTGCTGATATCAGCAAAATGGTCGACATCGGCTCGGGCGCCAGACGCGAACTGGCGGATGTCAAGCTGTCGCGCTATGCCTGTTATCTGATCGTGCAGAACGGCGATCCCGCGAAACCGGTCATTACTTCGCTCGATTGCGCCATCTTCCAGGATCACGGTTACAAGGGTTTGTATGGCGGCCTCGCCGCCAAGGAAATCCACGCGCGCAAGGGACTAAAGAAAAGTCAGAAGATTCTTGACCACATGGGCAGCACGGAACTTGCAGCCAACCTGTTCCGCGCGACGCAAACCGAGGAAAAGCTCAAGCGCGATCGCGTACGTGGCAAGCAGCGCGCCAACCAGACACACTACGAAGTCGGCAAGAAAGTTCGCCAGACCATCCACGAGTTGGGAGGCACGATGCCCGAGCTCTTGCTGGCGCCGGAACGCAGCATCGGTCAGATCGCGAGCGCAAAAAAGAAACTCGGCAAGGACAAGTGATGGCCAAACCCAAAACCGCCTACGTCTGCAACCAATGCGGCGCGGAATACAACAAGTGGCAGGGCCAGTGCGAGGCCTGCGGGGCGTGGAACACGTTGAGCGAGTTCGTCGTGGATCCGGCGAAATCCGCCGGCGTGGTCAAGCGCACGGGTTATGCGGGCGCGGCGCCGGCGCGCATCGTGCCGTTGACGCAGGTCGCGGCGGAAGCGGAATTGCGCGAACGCATCGGCATCGGTGAATTGGACCGCGTGCTTGGCGGCGGACTGGTGCAAGGCTCGGTGGTGTTGGTCGGAGGCGATCCGGGCATCGGCAAATCGACGCTGCTGCTGCAGGTTCTCGGCGCGCTCGGTGCACGGCTGAGCACGCTGTATGTGTCGGGCGAGGAATCGATGGCGCAGATCGCGGCGCGCGCGCAGCGTCTTGGTTTGCCGCTGGACAACCTGCGTTGTCTTGCCGAAACCTGCGTCGAGCGCATCGTCGAAAATGCGCAGAACGACAAACCTCGCGTTCTTGTCATTGATTCCATTCAGACGATCTGGACGGAGTTGCTCACCGCGGCGCCGGGCTCGGTGTCGCAGGTGCGCGAGTCCGCGGCGCGCCTGGTGCGGTACGCCAAGGAAACCGGCACCAGCATCTTTCTCGTCGGCCATGTCACGAAGGAAGGCGGCATCGCCGGCCCGCGCGTGCTCGAGCACATGGTCGATGCGGTGCTGTATTTCGAGGGCGAATCCGGTTCGCGCTTCCGCGTGCTGCGCGCGTTCAAGAACCGCTTCGGCGCGGTCAACGAGCTGGGTGTGTTCGCAATGTCGGACAAGGGGCTGCGCGAGGTGCCGAACCCGTCGGCGATTTTTCTTTCCGCCCACGCGGGCCCGACGCCGGGCAGCGCGGTGATGGTCACGCGCGAGGGTACGCGGCCCTTGCTGGTCGAAGTGCAGGCCTTGGTCGATCAGTCATCCTTGGGCAATCCGCGCCGCGTTGCGCTCGGGCTCGAACAGAATCGCCTCGCCATGTTGCTCGCGGTGCTGCATCGTCACGGCGGCATGGCGGTTTACGATCAGGACGTGTTCGTCAACGTGGTCGGCGGCATCCGCGTGCAAGAGACTGCCGCGGACCTGCCGACATTGCTGGCGGTGCTGTCGAGTTATCGCGACAAACCGCTGCCGGAAAAACTCGTGGCGTTTGGCGAAGTGGGATTGTCCGGCGAGATCCGTCCCGTTCCGAACGGCGAGGAACGATTGAAGGAAGCCGCCACGCACGGATTCCTCAAGGCCATCGTGCCGAAGGCGAATGCGCCGAAGAAATTGAAGATCGGCGACATGGAAATCGTCGCGGTGGAGCGCCTGAGCGAAGCGATTGCGGCGGTGACTTGACCTTCGTCATTCCGGACGCGGCGGAGCCGCGAGCCGGAATCCAGCGACTTTGATTTTTTGGGCGAAGGCACTGGATTCCCGCTTGCGCGGGAATGACGAGAAAAACATCAGCCGAGGGCGGAAAGCTCCCGATTCAGGATTTCCGGATCGCCAAGATTCAATTCCACCAGTCGCTTCAACTCGGCGAAGCTGTCCAGGTCGATCTTCTGCCACTGGAAACCGATGCGGTGCGGCATGATGTGCGCGGCGACAACGCCCATGCTGATGATTACCGAGTTGTTGATGCGCAAGTCCATGCGGAAGCTCGAACCGACCTTGCCGTTCCAGCCGGGCGGATGCTCGATCAGCACGCCCTTGAGCGAGATGTCGTCGAGCTTGCTCTCCCACATGGCCTTGTCCGAGTACAACTTCACCGTGCCTTCGAAGTGAAAGCGCTGGAAGCGGCGGCGTTCTTCGGCTTTCGGCTTGGTCTGGCTCATGCGTGGATTCTGCACAGCCGTGCGGCGGCAATCAAGGTACGCGCTTGAGGACGAGTTCGAGCACGAAGCGGCTGCCGAAGAACGCGAGCAGCAGCAAGATCATGCCGATCAGGGTCATGCGCACCGCGCGGCGGCCGCGCCAGCCGTAACGCCAGCGCCCGAGCAGCAGCGCACCAAACACGATCCACGCGGCGATCGTCAGCACGGTCTTGTGGATCAGATGCTGGGCGAACAGGTTCGCGACGAACAGGAATCCGATCAGGATGGATACGGTCAGCAATGCGAAGCCGGCGCCGATCAACTGGAACATCAGGGTCTCGGTGAGCGTCAGCGGCGGCAATGCGGCGGCCAGCCCATCGAATCGGCGCGCGCGCAGGGCGCGTTCCTGCACGGCGAGCAGAACGGCAAGCACGGCCGCGAGGCTGAGCACGGAGAATCCGAGCAATCCGAAAATCACGTGCAATTTGATCTGCCAGTCGATCGGCAAGGGCTCGGTGTGCGGCGCGAGAAAGACATCGACGAGCAGCAGGATCGCGGCGAGCGGAAACACGATCGTGCCCAGCGCGGCGACGGGCCGGAACAGGTTCACGAGCAGGCACAGTGCGGCCACGCAGCCGGCGACCAACGACAGCGCGGCGAAAAAGTGCAGATCCACGCCGCCGCCGTGCTGGCCGGCGAGGATGGCCGCATGCGTGCATACGGCTACAGCTGCAATGATGAAGGGCGGCAACCGCGGATTGCGCGCGAACAACACGGCGGCGACGAAGTACAGCGCTGCGGCAATCAGGGCGAGGGCGTGAATCGACATGACGCAAGTGTCGCATAGCGGCGGGATCGGCGCGAGGCGCTGGTATACTGCGCGCCCCGCGAATCCTGCCGTATTGCCATGTTCGAATCCCTTAGCCAACGCCTGTCATCCACCATCGAGCGCCTGCGCGGGCGCGCCCGCCTGACCGAAGCGAACATCCGCGAATCCCTGCGCGAAGTGCGCATCGCGCTGCTGGAAGCCGACGTCGCGTTGCCGGTGGTGCAGGCGCTGATCCAGCGCATACAAGTCAAGGCACTGGGGCAGGAAGTCCTGAAGTCGCTCACGCCCGGGCAGGCGCTGGTCAAGGTCGTGCGCGACGAATTGACCGCGGTGATGGGCACCGCGAATTCCGACTTGAATCTGGCCGCCGCACCGCCGGCGATCGTGTTGATGGCGGGTTTGCAGGGCGCGGGCAAGACGACGACGGTCGCGAAACTTGCGAAATTCCTCAAGGATCGCAAGAAGAAAAAAGTGATGGTGGTGAGCTGCGACGTGTATCGTCCGGCCGCGATCGAACAATTGCGCCTGCTCGCCGAACAGGTGGATGTGCTGTTCCATCCGAGCGAAGGATCGCAAGATCCGGTCGCCATCGCCAAATCCGCCGTGGATGCGGCGAAAAGGAATTTCGCCGACGTGCTGCTGGTCGACACCGCCGGCCGCCTTGCCATCGATGCGCAGATGATGGACGAGATCAAGGCGCTGCATGCGGCCTTGAATCCCATCGAAACCCTGTTCGTCGTCGATGCGATGACCGGCCAGGACGCGGCGAACACGGCCAAGGCGTTTGCCGAAGCGCTGCCGCTGACCGGCGTGGTGCTGACCAAGACCGATGGCGATGCGCGCGGCGGCGCGGCACTGTCGGTGCGTTACATCACCGGGCGGCCGATCAAGTTCATCGGCGTGAGCGAGAAACCCGATGGCCTGGATGCGTTCTATCCGGATCGCATCGCGCAACGCATCCTCGGCATGGGCGACGTGTTGTCGCTGGTCGAACAAGTCGAGCAGAACGTCGATCGCGAGAAGGCGCAGAAGCTTGCCGAGAAGGTGATGAAGGGCAAGCGCTTCGACATGAACGACATGCGCGATCAACTCTCGCAAATGTTGAACATGGGTGGCCTGGCCTCGTTGATGGACAAACTGCCGGGCATGGGTGCCTTGCCGGATTCGGTGAAATCCAAGGTCAACGACAAGGAAGTCCATCGCATGATCGCCATCGTCAATTCGATGACGAAGAAGGAACGCCGCCATCCGGACCTGCTCAACGGTTCGCGCAAGGCACGCGTCGCGCGCGGCTCCGGCACCCAGCCGGCCGACGTCAACCGTTTGCTCAAGCAGTACATGCAGATGGAAAAGATGATGTCGAAGATGGCCAATGGCGGCATCAAGGGCCTGATGCGGCAGATGGGCGGGGCGCTCAAGGGGATGGGTGGTGGCGGCCTGCCGCCCGGTGGTATGCCCGGCCGCTGAGCATCGGCCCTATCCTCCCGGCTGGTTCAAACCGGCGCGCGCCGCGTCAACCGATTCGGTACGGGCGCGTTGACCTGTGCGTTGCGTAACAGTCGTGTGCCGCGCCCTGACGTAACCTGCCGTCGCAGGATCGCACGGCGCAGCCGCGGCTGGTGCGATCCGCCACGATCGGGAGGCTGCTCATGCGCGCTGCATTCGGAATTTTGGGGTTCGCCTTGGTCTTCGGCTTCGTGCCATTGGCCGGCGCCACGGTCCACGACCAGCTCTTCAAGGGCACGTTCGACATTCCCGCCGACCAGCCGGCCAGTGCCAATGCCGCGGCGCGTTTCCTCACCCAGGCCACGTTCGGGCCGACCCAGGCCGATATCAATTATCTGATGGCGCAAGGCTACGGCGAGTGGATCGACGAGCAATTGGCGAAACCCGCCACGCTCGGCGAACCGACGGTTGAGGCGGTCGTGAATGCGCGCACGGTGGGTGGGCAAAAAGTGGGCAATACGCAGCGCCTGAATCGCTGGTTCTGGCAGGCCGTGTACGCGCCGGACCAGTTGCGCCAGCGCATGGCTTACGCGCTGAGCCAGATATTCGTGGTGTCGGATCAATCCAGCAGCATAAGCCAGTACGTCGTGCCGCTGGCCCAGTACGGCGACATGCTTGCGCAGTCGGCTTTCGCGCCGTATTCGACGGTGCTGTTGAACGTGACGTATCACCCGATCATGGGGCGGTATCTGAATGCGTATCGCAACGTCAAGGCGACCTTTGTCGGCGGCGTGCAGACCACCAGCCCCGACGAAAATTACGCGCGCGAAGTGATGCAG
>JAFEEK010000119.1 GCA_018241165.1 Pseudomonadota bacterium | reverse complement strand
TTGACGTCGGTGGCGCGGTTGATGTTGACGAGGATCTTCTCGCCAAGCTGGTCGAGCAAGCCGTTCAGCCACTCGGGCTTGGCATCGGGATCGCTGCTCGCCTGGCGCCAGTCGGGACTGGCCGCTTCGAGCAGGGGTGTCAATTCGATCGGCTCGCCAAAGTTGAGCGCGACGTGGCCATAGTGCTGGCGCAACACGCCGCGCACGCCACGGATCAGGGCGAACCAGGATTCCTTCTCCTTCGGCTGGCCCGACAGTTCGCCGATGTAGGATTTTCCTTCCATCAGCTTTTCGTAGCCGATATAGACCGGCTGGAACAGCACCGGCCGGCGCGGCGCGCGCAGGAACGCACGCAAGGTCATCGACAACAGGCCGAAGCGCGGGGCCAGGGTGCGGCCGGTGCGCGAGCGCGTGCCCTCGATGAAGTATTCCATCGGCGCGCCCTGGTCGATGAGCTGGGCCATGTATTCCTTGAACACGACCGAATACAGGGCATTGCCCTTGAAGCTGCGCCGCATGAAGAACGCGCCGCCGCGGCGCAGCACCGGCCCGAGCACGGGCAGGTTCAGGTTCACGCCGGCCGCGATATGCGGCACGACCAGACCCGATTGATACAACTGGTACGACAGCAACAGGTAGTCCGCATGGCTGCGATGACAAGGCACATAGACGACTTCGTGACCGGTCGCGGCCGCGCGCGCCTTGTCGAAATGATGCACGGCGATGCCGTCGTAGAGCTTGTTCCAGAAACTGGTCAACAGGAACGACACCGAACGCACGACCGGATGCGAATAGTCGGCGGCGATTTCCCAGGCTGCGTCGCGCGCGCGCTTGCGCGCCTGGTCGAAGCTCGTGCCGTCCTTGCTCGCCGCGGCCTCGATCGCCGCACGCACCGGCTCGGAGTTGAGCAGGGCATCGACGACGGTGCGCCGGTGCGAAAGGTCCGGGCCGATGACCTGGGCGCGGACGCGGCGAAAATGCGCGCGCAGCACGCGCGAAATCTTGCGCAGCGTGCGCTCGATCGGAACGTCGCGCTCGCCATCGAGCGTTTCGCGCACATGCACGGGAGGGGCGAACTGGACGATCGTCGTGCGTCCGTTGAGCAGCAGCGCGAGCAGGCGGCGGAAGCGGCCGACCACGACCCAGTTTTCCGAGAACAGCACGCGGAACCAGCCGCTCTGGCGATCCGGCGCGCGGCCGACGAAGATCGACACCGGTACCAGTTGCACGTCCAGTTGCGGATCGGCGCGCAACGCATCGAGCAATTGCGCCAGCGTCTGCGAATGCGAGCGCGGCCTGGCGCGCCGATATAGCCAGCCGACACGCCGCGCCAGTGCGAACATCGCCCGCGACCGGCGCAGCGGTCCGAGTTGCAACGGTTGCAGGGGTTCGGGTAGCCCGGCCTCGCGGCAGGCCTGCTCCAGGATCAAGGTGTCCGACAATCCGTAACGCTCGGTGACGTAGATCACCGGCTTTGCAGCATCGATGATGGCGCGTGCGTCCTGCGGCTCGCGGCGAATCTTCAGCCACGGTTCCAGCACGCGGCCGCAGGCGCGCAGCCACCATGCGGCGCGCGGCGCGGGCGACGGTTGTTGCGTCATTGGCGCAGGCGAATCCATGCCGTCATTGTACGGGACTGCCGGATTCAGAAAACGTTCGGCCGCAGCAGGCGGGCCGAATTCCATGATCCGTTCGCCCTGAGCGCAGGCGCAAGGCGCCGAAGTCGAAGGGTCAATCCGTTTCGACTTCGCTCGCTGTGCTCGCCACGCTCAACGCGAACGGATTGATGTTACTGCGCGGGTTTGGGCGCCTCGGGTGCAGCAGGCGTTGCCGGCGCGGCGGCGACTTCCGTCTGGTGCTTCTTCCACTGTTCGATCGCATGCTTGCCGTACCAGCGGCCGTCGACCTTGACCATCTCGGCCTCGGTCGTGAACGGCTTGTCGAACGCGGTGTAGCTGACCGATACCTTGGCGGTGTCGCCGACGGCGGGCGCCGCCTGCAGCTTGATCGAATCCAGCGCCTTGTCCACGTTCAGCCCGTACACGCCAAGCACGGATTTCACGCCGGCCAGCACGACACCGGCCTTTTGCATGCCCTGGTCGTAACTGAGCGCGCGTGCCTCGTCGACGGACTTGAGGTTGAGCGCGCGTGCGGTCTTGCAGATCTCGGCGATCGCCGCCTTGACCAGCGCCGGGTCGGTGAACTTCGTCGTCTGCGCCCACTGCGCGGTGGCGTCGAGCAAGGCTTCGGCCTGCTGCTTCTGCGCGTCGCTCATGTCCTTGCTTTGCGCGATCGCGCTCTTGGCAAAGCCCTGGCCCATGGCGATCATCATCGGCATCTGCTGCGCGGACTGCTTGTCGAATTCGGCAAGCTTGGGCTCGATCTGCGCATACATCTTCGCCTCGGCGTCCGGTGCGGTGAGTTTGGCCATCTGCTCGGCAAACTGCTTGCGGTCTTCGTCGGTCACCGGCTCGGCGTTCATGTCCTTGCCCCAGTCCGCCTTCATCTTGGCCACTTCCGCGGCGGGCAGGGAATTGTCGACCAGCGCGGCGACGTTGTTGTCGCGCAGGGCCTTGATCGAAGCAGCGACGGCGGCGTCGGGCGAGGCCGGCGCGGCTACCGCGGCTGGAGCGGTCGAATTGGCTGCGTTTTGTTGCTGGTTGCAGCCGAAGCCGGCGGCCGCGAGCGCGGCGACGAGCGCGAACCGAACGTAATTGGTCATGACAAATCCCCAGGCAATGGTGCGGGATGGGGACTGTAGTGAGCGCGCCGGCACAAGGCAAGCGCGCAGATTGCGTCGGTCAGGGTGTGTTTAGTTCTCGTGCAGCGCGGCGTGGATGGCCGCGCGCGGATCGGCGCGCAATTTCTTGTCCGGATTGTGGCGGGTCAGCGCCGACACCCACGAACCGTAGACCGGATTCGGCAAGGCGAACCAGCGCTCGCCGAACCAGCCGCGATACGGCGCGATACGCTCGGCGCGCGCGACGTTGTCCGCATCCGCGCCGTCGATGAAATCGGCGAAGTTGTCGCCGAACATCGCGAGCACGCGATATTTCTGCGCGACCAGCCGGCGCCGGCAACCCTTGTCGTCGGATGAACGTTCCACGCAACCGGGCGTGGGCGAGCCGCGGTTGAGCATCGCGCCATCGGCCAGCGGAAAGCCGTCGGCGACGAGATTGGCGCGGGTAGAATCGGCCATCTCCTCGTCGCGATTGCTGATGTAGAACACGGTCACGCCGTGCGCGGCGGCGAACTTGGCGTATTCCAGGGCGCCGGGCAGGGGCTTGGCGGAAGCCTGCCGCACCCAGGCGGCAAAGGCGGTCTTGCTGGAAGTCACGTTGTCGCGGACCAGGCGCGCCTCGAATGGCGAGTTGTCGAACACGGTCTCGTCGATGTCGACGATCACCGCCGCGGGCAGGCCCTGCGCATCGTTCGAGCGTTCGCCCCTGGGCAGCGCATCCCAGTGCGGGTCGGCCAATGCGGCGAGCAATTGCGTCTCGGCCATCTTGTAGATTCCGGCATAAACCAGATCATGCTCGATGCTGGTCTGCATCCAGGCCACTGCGTATAGCAAATCGTTGCCGGCATACTTCGAATCAGCGGATTCGCCGGCATGCATGGCCGGTCTTTGCGGCGCGCTGGCGCAGGCGCCGAGGAAGCACGCAGTACACAACATGATGGCAAGCGAATGGCGCATGCGTATCCCGGCTGATGCGATCGAACGATTATTGCACGTTCAATCGGTTCGCAACGCCGCGCGCTTGGCGGCCTCGCGCTTGGCCTGCGGCAACGACCAGTCGTTGTTGAAAAGCGCCGGCTCCCACGAACCATACGTCGGATTCGGCAGCACGAACCAGCGGTCGCCGAACCAGTCCAGGTACGGCGCGACGACCGCCGTGCGACCGGCGGGCGTATTGGCCAGCACGTCGACGAAGTCCCCGATCTGGTCGCCGAATTGCATCAGCACGCGATAGTGCTCGCCGATCAGCCTGCGGCGGCAGCCCTTTTCCGTACCGACCTGCTCGCAGCCGGGCACGACCGTGCCCAGTCCGAGAAAGCGGTCTGCGCGGTCCACCGGCAGGCCCGCGTTGCGTAAATTGGCAACGGTGACTTCGTCCAGATCCTTGGCCCGGTTGGACAGGTAGAACACGGCCACGCCATGCGCATGGGCATAGACGGTGAAGTCGACTGCTCCAGGCAACGCCTTGGCACGGGCTTCCCGGCACCATTGCGCCCAGGTGACTTCGTTGTACATCCCGCCGTCGCGGACAAGGCGCGCCTGGTAGGGCGAGTTGTCGAGCACGGTCTCGTCGATGTCGAGGATCACCGCCGGCGG
>JAFEEK010000118.1 GCA_018241165.1 Pseudomonadota bacterium | reverse complement strand
TCCCATCCGCATGCCGGTGGAGAAGGACGGAAAAGCGACTCAAGAGTGGGAAGCCGTCAACCAGGCATCCGCGCTGTGGACGCGGCCGAAGTCCGAGATCAAGGACGCGGAATACCAGGCGTTCTACAAACACATCTCGCACGACTTCAACGATCCGCTGGCGTGGACGCACAATCGCGTCGAGGGCAACCAGAATTTCACTTCATTGCTGTATTTGCCGGAACAGGCGCCGTTCGATCTGATGATGGGCGGCCGTGACGAGCGCAAGGGACTCAAGCTCTACGTCAAGCGCGTGTTCATCATGGATGCGGCCGAACAGTTGCTGCCGGCCTACCTGCGCTTCGTGCGCGGCGTGGTCGATTCCGACGACCTGCCGCTCAACGTCAGCCGAGAAATCCTGCAGCAGAACCGCAATCTGGAAAAGCTCAAATCCGCCTGCACGCGGCGCGTGCTCGACCTGCTCGACAAGCTGGCCAAAGACGAGCCGGAAAAATTCGCCACCTTCTGGAAGACGTTCGGCAATGTATTCAAGGAAGGCCTCGCCGAGGATTTCGCGAACAAGGAACGCATCGCCAAGCTGCTGCGTTTCGCTTCGACCAGGTCCGACGGCGCTGCGCAGATCGTATCGTTCGACGACTACATCGGCCGCATGAAGGCGGGTCAGGAAGCGATCTACTTCATCACCGCCGACGGCTATGCGGCCGCCAAGGGCTCGCCGCAACTCGAAGCCTTGAAGGCGAACGACGTCGAAGTGTTGCTGATGGTCGATCGCATCGACGACTGGATGATGGGCTACCTCAACGAATACGCTGGCAAGAAGCTGCGCAACGTCGCCAAGGGCGATCTGGACCTCGACAAGCTCGGCGGCGCGAGCGCGGAATCGCGCAAGGAAACCGAGAAGGCCGCCGAAGGCGTGGTGAAAAAGTTGAAGGAACTGCTCGGCGATCGCGTGAGCGACGTGCGCGTGTCCACGCGCCTGACCGACTCGCCGGCCTGCATCGTGCTCGACGAACACGACATGGGCCTGGTCATGCAGCGCCTGCTCAAGCAGGCCGGTCAGGACGTGCCCCCGTCGAAGCCCGTGCTGGAAATCAATCCGGCGCACGCGTTGGTCAAGCGGATCGAGTCCGATACTGCGCGCGCCGCGGACCTGGCCTTGTTGCTGCTCGATCAGGCGCAACTGCTCGAAGGCGTGGCGCTGGAAGACCCGGCGGCCTACGTGCGCCGCGTGAATGCGCTGCTCGCCGCCGGATAGCCCGTGAGCGCCGACGACCAGCGCGCGGCGCTCGAACAACTGCGCAAGGGCGCCGAGTTGCAGCGCGCAGGGCAATTGGGCTTGGCGCATAGTCACTATCAGCGGGCCATCAAACTCGATCCGCAAAACGCCGACGCCTGGCATCTGCTGGGCGTTGCCGTATTGCAAGCAGGCAAGCCCGCGCTTGCCGCGAAGCATCTGCAGATGGCGGTGAAGATCCGTCCCGGTTTTGCGCAGGCGCACAACGATCTGGGCACCGCGCTGCGTGAAGGCGGCAAACACGCCGAGGCCATCGCCGCGTTGGCACAGGCGCTGTCCGTGCGCCCCGGCTATGTCGATGCCATGTTCAATCTTGGCATTGCGTTCGAAGCGGCGGGTCAACCGGCGCAGGCCGATCGCTGCTATCGGCAGGTGCTGGCGTGGCGCGCCGATCATGCCGATGCGGCAACGAACCTCGGCAATCTGCTGCGTCGGCATGGACGATTGAACGACGCGTTGCCTTTCGCCAATCTGGCACAACGTCTGGCCCCGGATCGCGCGCAGACCAACGGCAATCTCGCGCTGCTGCTGTCCGATCTGGGACGGCAAGCGGATGCGGTGCGCTATGCACGCATGGCGATCGCGCGCGAACCGGAACGGGCGCTGTGGTGGAAAGCGCTGGGCGTCGCGCAGCGCTTGCTGCACGACGTCGACAACGCGATTTCGACCTTGCGCCGCGCGCTTGAACTCGATCGCGACGACGCGACGACGGCGTTGGAGCTGGCGCTCGCACTCAACGAAGGCGGCGAAGCCGAAGAGTCGCGGCAACTGTTCGCAACGACAAAACCGCCGCCGGGATTCGGTGAGCGCGTGCGCTGGTTGCGTGCATTGACGTTGCCCGCGATCTACCGCGACGACGTGGAAATCGACGCTTCGCTCGAGCATTTCAGCGCCGGCCTCGACGAATTGCAGCGTGGTTTGAAGCTCAATTCGCCCGCAGCGATCCGCGAGGCCGTACACGCCGCGACCAGCGTCGCGCCATTCCATTTGCACTACCAGCCGCGCGACAACACCGAGCTGCAATCCCGCTTCGGCGACCTGGTCGCGCGCGTCATGACGGCCGCTGCGCCGGAACTCGCTTTGCCTTGCGCTTGGACGCCGCGCGCGCACGATGGGCGCGCGCGCGTCGGCATCGTCGCGAGCCACTTGATGCAGCACACGGTGTCGCGGTACTTCACCCGCCTGATCGAAGGACTTGATCGCGAGCGTTTCGACGTGACCATCTGGCACGGCGGTCGCGAAGACGAAAGCACACGGCGCATTGCCGCCAGCGTTTCCCGATTCGAACAGACACAAGCCGATGCGCTCACGCTTGCGCATGCTGTACGCGCCGCGCAACTGGACATTCTTGTTTATCCTGAAATCGGCATGGATCCGAAGCATCAGGCGCTGGCGGCTCTACGTCTGGCGCCGATACAGTGTGTGTCATACGGCCATCCGGCGACCAGCGGCATCGCGACTATCGAATATTTTTTCAGCGGCGCGGAGATCGAGCCAGCGAACGCCGACGCGCACTACCGCGAAAAACTGGTGCGCCTGTCGGGACTCGGCACGCAACCGCTGCCACCGCCGGCAATCGGCAACGGCGACTGGCTGGATGCATATGCGCAGGGCACGCCGTTGTTGCTGTGCCTGCAAAATTTCATCAAGCTGATTCCAGCATACGACGCGACGCTCGCGCGTATCGCCGCCGAGACCGGCGCACGCATCGGATTTTTCACGCGCAATCCGCCGCTGATGCGCGCGTTTCGCGCGCGCATCGAGGCCGCGTTCGCCGCGCACAGACTTGATCCGACGAAATATCTGGTTTTCCTGCCGGCGCAAACGCATGCCGACTACCTCGCCGGCATCGCGCGCACGCCGCTGGTGCTGGATACGCCCTGGTTCTCCGGCGGCGGTACCAGTCTGGATACTTTCCGCGTCGGCACGCCGGTGCTGGCCTGGGAAGGTTCAATGGCACGTGGTCGGCAGACTGCGGCCATGTTGCGGTTGATGGATTTGCAGGAATTGATCGCGATGAACGAAGACGAGTACGTCGCCAAAGCTTCCGATCTGATTCGCAATGCAGGCAGGCGCGATGCCTTGCGCGAGACGATACTCGCGCGACAGGCGCGGTTGTTCGAGGATGCGACGGCGGTCCGCGCGTTCGCGGATTTCATTGCTGCAATCGGTGTTTGAATTGGTGTCAGGGTAACCCCGATCAAGCCCAAACTCGTCATTCCGGACCTCGCCGCAGCCTGCCCCGGACATGATCCGGGGGCGGCCCCGGAAAGACGGATTTAGTCAGAGGTCCCTTGGCGCAATTGCCCCGAATGAGCGTCGGCCACCGTGCGCTGTGCATGCTGTACCTGCCACACGTATAGCGGAATGCCAACGATCAACAGCACGAAGCCCCAATAGACCGCATCTTCGCCTGCGCCGATCACGGCCCAGACCGAGAACGCGAATGCGCCGCAGGCCATGGCGAGGTCGCGCAACGGCAGCGGACGTCCGCTGCGGTGCGCCAGCACTATGTCCGCCATCGCGCAAAAAAGGTAGGCGACCACGACGCTCAGGGTGGAGAGCAACACAATGAATGTGAACATGCCAACCATGCCGCGCGTGTAGTTGGCCAGCACCAGCAGGCTCGTCAATATGGCCATGACGATCAATCCAAGTGCCGGAGTTGAGCTTGCGGATTCGCGTGCGAAGAAACGCGGAAACAGGCCGTCCTGTGCCACTGCCTGTGGAAACTGGCCGGCGATCAGGATCCAGCCGTTCAAGGCCCCCAGGCAGGAAATCGCGGCCCCGCCTGCGATCAGGTATGCGCCCCAGTTGCCCCACAACAAACGCCCTGCGTCGGCGAATGGAGCCTGTGATTTTGCGAGCTCGTCTGCAGGCAGCATGCCCATTACCACCGTAGTGGAGGCGATGTAGACCACTGCCGCGATCACGGTGCCGAGCAGCGTTGCGCGTGGAATGGTCTTCTCGGGATCGCGCACGTGGCTGGCTGGAATCGATGCGCATTCCACTGCGGTGAATGCGAACAAGGTTGCGGCAACGCTCAAGTTGATCGCGCTCAATGCAGATCCAGCCTGCGGGCCCGGCGTCAGCAAGTGCGGATCAAAATGCGTAAAGCCGAACAGCACCAGCGCCAGCAGCGGCAGCACCTTGAGCACCGTGGTCGCCACCTGGACTGCGCCGGCGCTGCGCACGCCGGCAATGTTCACCGCAGTCAATACCCAGACCAGTGCCAGCGTCGTCAGCGCGCCGTACAACGCGCTATAGCCGAGAGCAGGAAAGACGACAGAAAGGTAACTTGCGAAGGCGACGGCGATCGCGGCGTTGCCCCCGATAAGGGAAATCCAGTAACACCACGCCACCAGGAAACCGATGCAGTCGCCGAAGGCTTCGCGGCTGTATGCGTAAGGTCCGCCGGCGCGTGGCGCGCGCTTTGCCAGGCGATAGAACACGCTGGCCAGTAACAGCGCGCCGGCCGTGCTGATCAGCCAACCGACCAGGCCATAACCGCCAAAGGACGCCAGTGAGGCGGGCAGCAGGAACACGCCCGAGCCGATCATGTTGCCCAGCACCAGTGCGGTAGCAGTAACGAGACCGATCTCGCGTTTCGACACGTTCATGGATCCCCCGACGGAATGTAGCGCCCGCGAGTGTACATCTGTTTAGCGCAGGCTCTTCAACCGATACAGCGCCTCCAGCGCCTCCTTCGGCGTCATCGCATCCGGATCGAGTTCGCGCAGCGCATCTTCTGCAGCCGACGGCGCTGGCGGCGCGAACAGGCCCATCTGCGGTGACGCTGCGCTTGCACCGGTCGATGTTGGCGCGCGTTCGACCGCCGCATGCTGTTGTTCCAGTCCTGCAAGATGGCGGCGCGCTTCGGCAATCACGTTTTTCGGCACGCCGGCGAGCGCGGCGACGTGCAGGCCGAAACTGCGGTTGGCGGGGCCTTCCTTGACCGCGTGCATGAAGACCAGGTCGTCACCGTATTCGATGGCATCCAGATGTACATTCACGATGCCGGAATATTGAGCGGCTAGGTCGGTCAGCTCGAAATAGTGCGTGGCGAACAGCGTGAACGCACGGTTGCGCGTGGCCAGCTCCACGGCGCAGGCCTGGGCAAGGGCGAGGCCATCGTAGGTGCTGGTGCCGCGGCCGATTTCGTCCATCAGCACCAGACTATATTTTGTCGCATTGTGGAGAATGTTTGCAGTCTCGCTCATCTCCACCATGAACGTGGATTGTCCGCGCGACAGATCATCGCCGGCACCGATGCGGGTGAAGATACGGTCGATCGGCCCGATCACGGCGCTATCCGCGGGCACGAAACTACCGATGTGCGCGAGCAGCACGATCAGTGCGCATTGGCGCATGTAGGTCGATTTGCCGCCCATGTTGGGGCCTGTGATGATGAGCATGCGCCGTGCATCGTCGAGCGTGAGATCGTTCGGCTCGAACGGCTCGCTGCGCACGCGCTCGACCACGGGATGGCGTCCGCGCACGATGTGGATGCCGTCTGCCTCGGAAAGCTCGGGCGCTCTCCAGTTCAGCGCATCCGCGCGTTCGGCGAGGTTCGCGAGCACATCGAGTTCGGCCATCGCTCCTGCGGCGCGTTTGAGCGGTTCGAGACGTTCGCCGAGGAAATCGAGCAGCGATTCGTACAGC
>JAFEEK010000117.1 GCA_018241165.1 Pseudomonadota bacterium | reverse complement strand
GGGCGCCCCATGGATACGATTCAATTGCTGCGTTCGATCCCGCTGTTCGACACGCTCGACGACGAAGACCTGAAAGCATTGTCGGAAAGTTACCTGCGCGAACGCCACTTCCCCGCGGGTACGCAGATCTTCGCGCACGGCGACGCCGGCGATGCCATGTACATCGTGGCCAGCGGGGACGTGAACATCTTCCTGCCCGGCGAGGACTCGCGGCGCATTTCGCTGGAAGACCTCAGTCGCGGGCAGTTCTTTGGCGAACTTGCCGTATTCGACGAAAAGCCGCGCAGCGCCAGTGCGCTGGCAACGACCGATTGCGTGCTGCTCGAGCTTGCGCACCGCACGTTGGGCGAATACCTGGAGCAGCGCCCGCGCGCGGCGCTGGCGATCCTGCGCACGTTGAGCGGGCGCCTGCGCGACACGAACATGCTGTTGTCCGCGCGCGCCGCGGTCAATGTCGACGCAGAATTCGAAAAGCATCTGTCCTGGAGCGATCGGCTTGCCGACAAGGTGGCCGAACTCAACGGCAGCTGGAAGTTCATCATCATCCTGCTCGCGCTGACGGTGTTCTGGTGCTTCGGAAACACGGAATGGCTGGGCAGTCCACTGGATCCGTACCCGTACCAGTTCTTCAACCTGATTTTGGGAATTTTCGTGGCATTGCAGGGCCCGCTGATCGTGATGAGCCAGAACCGGCAGGCGGTCAAGGATCGTGCGCGCGCGGAGACCGACTACAACGTGAACATGAAGAACGAGGTCAACATCGAAACCCTGCTGCGCGAATTGGCCGAATTCCGCGAAGAGATGGCCCGGCGCCATGGCAGCAGCGGCGTCGCAACGAAATAATCGCGGGCATGCGCTAGACTTTGCATCCTGCGGCGCGCGGCGCAGTATCTTTTGTCAATGAGGTGGCGATGAAAGCGATTTTTTCCTGGATCATGGCCGGCATCGGCATCGCCGCTTGTGCCGGCGCAGCGCCGCTGCCTGCGGATTCGACGGCTGCGCAGATCGCCGCGCTTAGGCAAGAAGTCGATGCGTTGAAGAAGTCCGCCTATCACCCGGAGCTCGGCGAGCAGATGTTGATCCTGCAAATCCGCCATGCCCGCCTGTGGTTCGCCGGACAAGCGCAGAACTGGAACCTGGCGACGTTTGAAGTGCAGGAATTGCAGGAAGCGTTCGATGCGGTCGTCGCGTACAATCCGGACGACGCAAACCTGCAACCGGAACGGCTGGCCGACGTGCTGCCGGCCATGACGCGCGGGCCGATTTCCGACTTGCGCAAGGCCGTGGACGCCAAGAACAAGGCCGCTTTCGAGAAAGCCTACGACGGCCTGTCGGCTGCGTGTACCGGCTGCCACCACGTCGCCGGCAACGACATGCTGGTCATCCAGCGACCGAAGACTCCGTTGCTCGACAACCTGCGGGTCGCCCCCGCCAAGTGACCGGCTATTTCAAGATGCGCTTGGCGCTGGCGAAGTGTTCGCGCCAGTACGGCTCATCCAGATAATCCAGACGCACCGTGCCGCCTGCGTTCGGCGCGTGCACGAAGCGGCCCTTGCCGACATAGATCCCGACGTGGCTGATGCGACGCCCGTTCGTGTGGAAAAACACCAGGTCGCCGGATTCGAGTCTGTTCCTGGAAACCTCCGGCGCATCGATACGGCTGATTTCCTCGGCCGTGCGCGGCAGGCCAATCCCGGCTACGTCGCGGAACACATAGTCGACGAGTCCACTGCAATCGAACCCGCCGCGCGGCGTGTTGCCGCCATAGCGGTAGGGCGTGCCGACAAGGCCGATGGCGCGAAACAGGATATCGTTCGGATTCGCGCTGCGCGTTTGCGCCGGATAGGTCAGCGGCGGCGCGGGCTTCGTGCCCAGGCCGCCGCAGCCGGACAAACCGGCTGCCATCCCCATGGCGAGGCAGCAGTTGAACAATCCGCGCTTGCGCATGAGCGCACACTCGGACAATACCGCCACGCTTGTCAATGCGGTGCATGCGGCGCGCGCGTAAAACAGTTAGGATGCGGCGTTTTCCGAGGACAACCCATGCAGGCAGAACAAGGCAAAGTCGTCAGCATCCACTACATCGTCAGCGAAGAACCGGGTGGCGAAATCGAGTCGTCGCACGGGCGCGATCCGATCGCATTCCTGGTCGGCCATGGCAATATCATCCCGGGCCTGGACAAGGCCATCGCCGGGCACGGGGCCGGGGACAAACTCGACGTCGTCGTTTCTCCGGAAGAGGGTTACGGGCTGCGCCGCGAGGATTTCGTGCAGCGCGTGGCGAAAAAATATTTCCGCGATGCCGAGCACCTGAGGCCCGGCATGGCGACCTTGCTCAGCACCAAGGACGGCCCGCGTTCCGTCACCGTGCTCAAGATCGGGTCGAGCGTGATCGACGTCGATCTGAACCATCCGCTGGCCGGCAAGACCTTGCGCTTTGCGGTTGAAGTCGTCGATGTGCGCGATGCGACGGAAGAAGAGCAGGCGCACGGTCATGCGCACGGACCGGGCGGACATCATTGAGGCGTTTCGAACGAAACAAGTGATGCGCGAAGCCCAGAAAAGTGGAAGGGCCAGGTTTGCACCTGACCCTTCCGGACTCCCCTTGCGATTCGTTGGCGACTTACGCGGCGTTGCTTACCAGCACGAGCTTCGGGCGCGTCGCCTGCGTGGCGGTGCCGGCAACAGCGGCCGCGAGCCCGGTTTGCGTTTCCGCGACACTGGCCTCGAAATGCGCCAGGCGGCCTTCGGCGGCGACGTAAACGGCGTCGGAAACCTCGCCGCGCTGGACGATCTGCATGATCATCTCGCGATGCGCTGCGCTGAAATCCGGATCCTTGAGCGCTTCTTCCAGCGCACAGATCATGGTGGCAAGCCAGCCGGACTTCGGGTTGCGCAAGGCCAGCAGCATTTCGTTGGTGAGCGCCTGCATGGTCGTGTTCCGTCTGCGGTGCCGGCACCTGCCGGCGCAGGGGTAAATGCAGGTTCGGTGCCAACAGTCGTCAATACGGAAGAAAATGGCGCTGTTGAGCCATTTTCGGCTACTTTCAACGTTTGGGATTCCGCGCACAAACACGCCATCCGTCAGTGTGCGCGGCGCTATGCGTCAATTTTCGACGGGGCTCGCGGATCATGAGCAGGCAGCAGCCAGACGTACTTGTTCTCGGCGGCGGCGCGGTCGGCCTGGCCTGCGCGCTGTACTTGTTGCGCGCCGGTCGCAGCGTGACCGTGATAGATCGCGGCAAGGTTGGTGCCGCCACGTCGCATGGCAACTGCGGAACGATCACGCCAAGTCATGCCGTGCCGCTGGCGGCGCCGGGCGTCCTCGCTCAAGCGTTGCGCTGGATGCTGAAAAAGGATGCGCCGTTGCGCATTGCACCGCGACTGGATTTCGCCCTGTTCGAATGGTTGCTGCAATTCGCGCGACGCAGCAATGCCGGCGAATGTCGACGCGTCACTGCGATCAAGGCGCCGCTGCTGTTGCGCGCGCGCGCCGAACTCGGGGATCTCGTTCGCAACGAAAGTCTTGCCTGCGAATTCCAGACGCTAGGCACACTGAATGTCTATCGCGACGAGCGCGAGTTCGAAAAATCGCATGCCTCGGTGCGATTGGCGGCCGAATTCGGCATCGTTGCGGAAACCCTCGATGGCGCCGCCTGTCGCGCGCGTGAGCCGGCCTTGAACGACAGCATCGTCGGCGGCTACTTCAACCCCAATGATGCGCAACTGCGTCCGGAAAGCTATTGCGCGGAACTCGCGCGTGCAGTCGTCGCGCGCGGCGGCGAAATCCGCGAGGACACGCAAATTACGGGCTTTCGCACCGGCGCTGGACGCATCGCTTCGGTCGTCACCACGCAAGGCGAATTCGCCGGGCACGACATCGTGTTCGCCCTCGGATCCTGGTCGCCACAGGTCGCCCGGCAACTGGATTTGCGCATCCCGATCCAGCCCGGCAAGGGTTATTCGATCACCTACACGCGGCCATCGCGCTATCCGCGCATTCCGCTGTCGCTGAAAGAACGCGCCGTGTGCGTGACCGCCTGGGATTCGGGCTATCGCCTGGGCAGCACGATGGAGTTTTCCGGATTCGACGATTCGCTGAACCGCACGCGCCTGGATGCGCTCAAACGCGGCGCCGCCGAATACCTGATCGAGCCGGAAGGCCCGAGCGTGGTCGAAGAATGGTACGGCTGGCGGCCCATGACCTACGATGATCTGCCCATTCTCGGTCGCGCGGCGGCGCTGGATAATCTCGTCCTCGCAACCGGTCACGGTATGCTTGGCATCACCATGTCCGCGATTACCGGGCGATTGATTGCCGAACTCATCAGTGGTGCGCCGCCGACGCTGGATCCGGCTGCGTTTCAGCCCTCGCGTTTCAACCTGTGAGAGAAAAAATGTCGATGCGCAATCTGGTAATTGCCGCCTGCCTGTCCTGCTTCACCACCGTCATACTGGCAGCCGCGCCGACTTCCGCTGCCGAGCCGACAGCGGTGGATTTCCACTGGGGCGTGAAGATCCCGTTGCGCGACGGGGTCAAGCTCAATGCCACGGTGTATCGCCCGCAAGGTCAGGCAGCGGCACTGCCGTGCGTGTTCACGCTTACGCCCTACATATCCGGCAGCTATCACGATCGCGGCATGTACTTCGCTGCGCATGGTTATGTCTTTCTCACCGTTGACGTACGCGGGCGCGGAAATTCCGAGGGCCAGTT
>JAFEEK010000116.1 GCA_018241165.1 Pseudomonadota bacterium | reverse complement strand
CAGGAACGCACCGAATGGCATCGCGTCAAATTCTTCGGTCGGCTCGCCGAAATAGCCGGCGAATACCTGAAAAAGGGCGGCCAGGTCTATGTCGAAGGCAAACTGCGCACCGACGAATACGAAAAAGACGGCATCAAGCGCTACTCCACCGACATCATCGCCGACGAAATGCAGATGCTCGGCAGCAAGGGTGGCGGCGCCGGCAGCGGCGGCGGTGAAGGCAGTTCCGGCGGCGGTTACAGCCGTGAACGCGGCCCCGCGCGCGGCCCGCAATCCGCGCCGGCACGCAGCGCACCAGCCGCTCCGGCGGCGGGTAGCGACAATTTCGATGAGGATGAGATTCCGTTCTAGTAACCGCTGCAACCGGATGAAAGACGATGCCCTCGCCTGAGGGCATCGTTTTTTCTGCCGCGACAAATCGTCGGCACTTGCAGTGCCGCGTGCTTTCCGCCGGCATTGGCGCTAGGCTCGCGCCGGCGTTGGGGTAACGTGTAGTTTTGGGACCAGCAACTGGGAAGATTGCCATGTCCGATTCGTCCGCAAGGTTTTCGCCGAGTCGTCGCGAGGTATTGCGCGGCATAGGCCTGGTCGCCGGATGCGCGGCGATGTACCGCGCGATGACCGCGCTCGGGGTGACGCGCGAATCGAAGTATTCGGGGCCGGTCGATCTGTCCGGCGCGCCGCGCGGCGCATCGGTGCTGATTCTCGGCGCGGGCCTGGCGGGCATGACCGCGGCCTACGAGTTGCGCAACGCCGGTTATCGCGTGCAGGTGCTCGAATACAACGCGCGTCCGGGCGGTCGCAACTGGACGCTGCGCGGCGGCGATACCTACACCGAACTCGGCGGCGAACGCCAGCATTGTGAATTCGACAAGGGCCTGTACATCAATCCCGGTCCGTGGCGCATCCCGTACCACCACGAAAACCTGCTGCACTATTGCCGCGAGCTTGGCGTTGCGCTCGAACCGTTCGTGCAAGTCAATTACAACGCCTATATGCACAACCCCGAGGCGTTCGGCGGCAAGCCGCAACGTTATCGCGCGGTTAAAGCCGATTATCAGGGCACGGTCGCCGAGTTGCTGGCCAAGGTAACGACCCAAGGCGCGCTGGATCGGGATTTGACGCACGAAGATCGCGAAAAACTGTTGGAATCGCTGCGCAGTTGGGGCTATCTGGATCAGAAGTTCGCCTACGTGCGCGGCGACGCCAGCAGCGCCTCGCGCGGCTGGGAGAAGGATCCCGGCGGCGGCCTGCGCGGCAAGCCGGTACCGTCGCAACCATTCACGTCGAAGCAATTGCTCGATTCGCGACTTTGGCAACTCCTGTTCCTGCCGGATCAGTACGAATTCCAGACCACGCTGTTCCAGCCGGTCGGCGGCATGGGCCACATCGGCGAGGCGTTCGGGCGCGAGCTGGGCGGCCTGATCCGCTACAACGCCAAGGTCACGCGCATTGCGCAGGATGAGCACGGCGTCACCGCGTACTACGAAGACACCACGCATGCGGGCGCGACGCGGCAGGCGCGTGCGGACTGGTGCCTGTGTACGATTCCGCTGTCGATCCTTGGCCAGATTCCGATGAACGTCGGCAGTGCGATGGCGGATGCGATTGCCGCGGTGCCCTACGCGGCTTCGGTCAAGATCGGCTTGCAGTTCAAGCGCCGCTTCTGGGAAGAAGACGAACATATCTTTGGCGGCGTTACCTACACCGACTCGCCGATCTTCACGATCAGTTATCCCTCCACGGATTTCTTCAGCCGCGGCAAGGGCGTGCTGCTGGGCGCCTACAACTGGGGCGCAAGCGCGTTCCAGTTCACCGCCATGAGTCCGGCGCAGCGCGTGCGCGAGGCGCTGCGTTGGGGTAGCCAGATCCACCCGCAATACGAAAAGGAATTCGAGAACGGCATTGCCGTGGCCTGGCATCGCGTGCCGTGGACGATGGGCTGCTTCGGCGAATGGTCGGACGAACTGCGCGCCAGGCACTACGACAGTCTGTGCCGGATCGACGGTCGCGTCGCGCTGGCCGGGGAACATGCCTCGTATCTGCCGGCATGGCAGGAAGGCGCCATCACCTCGGCGCTGGATGCGATCGGCCGCCTGCATCAACGCGCAGTGGCAGGAGCAAAATCATGAAACGCACAATGCGTTGCGGGATCATGGCGGCCATGCTCCTTGCGGCATCGGCGCATGCACAGGGGCCGGTCGCTGACGCTGCGATACTGCCACCCGATGCGCTCGCGCATGCCGATGGCGAGCAGGTTTTTCGGCACATCTGCCAGGGCTGCCACATGCCCGATGCGCGTGGCGCGACGGGTGCGGGAACCTATCCGGCGCTGGCCGGCGATCCGAAGCTGGCGTCAGCCACGTTCGCCGCCGAGATCGTGCTGGGGGGGCGCCGCGACATGCCGTCGTTCGGTCCACGTCCGGATCTGCAGGGTTTCGATGCGATGAGGCATGTGGATCTCACCGATGCGCAGATCGCCGCCGTGGTCAACTATGTCCGCAGCCATTTCGGCAACCACTACGCGGATACGATCGGCGCCGCGGACGTGGCGGCCCTGCACCCGCAGACCCCGCGCAAGCCCTGATTCCGCGCGGCATCGGGTAGAATTCGCGTTTTGCGGTCGCGCAAGGCGGATTTGGCGAATGAAAACCCTGCTCGTCACCGGCGGCGCCGGTTTCATCGGCGGTAATTTCGTGCTCGGCCTCATGGCTGATCGTGGCTGGCGCGTGGTGAATCTGGACAAGCTCACCTACGCTGGCAACCTCGACACGCTGGCCAGCCTGCGCGACAACCCGAATCATGTTTTCGTGCAGGGCGACATCGGCGATCGCGTGCTGGTGGGCAAGCTGCTGGCCGAGCACAAGCCATCGGCGATCGTGAATTTCGCCGCCGAATCGCATGTGGATCGTTCCAT
>JAFEEK010000115.1 GCA_018241165.1 Pseudomonadota bacterium | reverse complement strand
TTGCGCTTGCGCTTGGTGGCCTTCTTGGTGAGGATGTGGCTCTTGAATGCGTGGCCGGCCTTGAACTTGCCGGACGCCGTCTTGCGGAACCGCTTGGCAGCGGCCCGATTGGTCTTGATCTTGGGCATGACCCAACTCCTTTCGATTGTTTATTTACTCGCCCGAGCGGCGGTTTGCACCGCACTTTCCATCCTGCTCGAACTCAGCTTGTTTAAGCCTCGCAAATCGTACGAGGCAGGTTCCTGCACTTCCCCCTCTCCCGCTTGCGGGAGAGGGCTGGGGTGAGGGGAAAATCGGAGCGATACTCCAAGCCTTCCCCTCATCCGCCTTCGGCACCTTCTCCCGCAAGCGGGAGAAGGGAAAATCATTTGCGTTTCGGCGCCACCATCATCACCATCTGGCGGCCTTCGAAACGCGGAAAACTCTCGATCACCGACTCTTCCCGGATATCGGCCTGGATGCGCTTGACCATCTGCTCGCCCAGTTCCGTGTGCGCCATTTCGCGGCCCTTGAAGCGGACGACGACCTTGACCTTGTCGCCTTCTTCGAGGAAGCGCTTCATGTTGCGCATCTTCACGTTGTAGTCGCCATCTTCGGTCGAGGGCCGGAACTTGAGTTCCTTGATCTCGACCTGCTTGGTCTTGCGCTTGGCCGCGTGCGCCTTTTTCTGCATCTCGAACTTGAACTTGCCGAAGTCCATGATGCGGCAGACCGGCGGGTCGGCAGTCGGCTGGATTTCGACCAGATCCAGGCCTGCGTCCTGGGCCATGTTGAGCGCTTCGTCGCGCGAGAGCACGCCGACCTGTTCTCCATCTGCGCCAATAACGCGCACCCGCGGAACACGAATCTCCGTGTTCTTGCGGTTAGCTTTTTCGGTGACGATAACCAACCCTCCAGAAGACCTTTTTTATTCAACAACTTGCGAACGATTTCAAGGCGGCATCGAACGCAAACGAACAAGGGGCGCGAATTTTATCGGCAAATCCGCGCCCGCGCAACAGAATCCTTGATTTACAAGGGTTTGCGCCGCTTAAGTCCCGGCGCGCAAACGCCCGGCGAAATCCGACGCCGTCATCGTGCCCAGGTCCTCGCCAGCGCGCGTGCGCACGGCGACCCGGCCCTGCTCCTTCTCGCGATCGCCGATGACGAGCAGGTACGGCACTTTCTGCAGCGTGTGTTCGCGGATCTTGTAGCCGATCTTTTCGTTGCGCGTGTCCGCTTCGACGCGGAAGCCCTGTTTTTGCAATTCCGCGACGACGTCGGCGACATAGCCCGCCTGTGCATCGGTGATGTTCATGACCACTGCCTGCACCGGCGCCAGCCACGCCGGGAACGCGCCGGTGTGGTGCTCGATCAGGATGCCGATGAAGCGCTCCATCGAACCGACGATGGCCCGATGCAGCATCACCGGATGGCGCCGCTGCGAATGCTCATCGACGTATTCGGCGCCGAGGCGCTCTGGCATCATGAAATCGACCTGCATGGTACCGAGCTGCCAGGTGCGGCCGATGGCGTCTTTTAGGTGATATTCGATCTTCGGCCCGTAGAACGCGCCTTCGCCCGGCAGTTCCTGCCAAGCCACGCCGGCCGCGCGCAACGCCGAGCGCAAGGCGTTCTCGGCCTTGTCCCAGGTCGCGTCGTCGCCCAGGCGCGGCTCGGGACGCAGCGCGATCTTGAGCTGCACATCGGTGAAGCCGAAATCCGAATAGACCTTCATCGCCTGTGCGTGGAAGGCAGTGACTTCGGATTCGATCTGGTCCTCGGTGCAGAAGATGTGGCCATCGTCCTGGGTGAAGCCGCGCACGCGCAGGATGCCGTGCAGCGCGCCGGATGGCTCGTTGCGATGGCAGCCGCCGAATTCGCCGTAGCGGATGGGCAGGTCGCGATAGCTGTGCAGGCCGTGATTGAAAATCTGCACATGCCCCGGGCAATTCATCGGCTTGAGCGCGTAGGTGCGCTTCTCCGACTCAGTGAAGAACATGTTGTCCTTGTAGTTGTCCCAGTGCCCGGATTTCTTCCACAAAGTGACATCGAGAACTTGTGGTGCCTTCACCTCGCCGTAGCCGGTTTCACGATAGACGCGGCGCATGTACTGCTCGACCACCTGCCAGATCGACCAGCCCTTGGGATGCCAGAACACCAGACCCGGCGCCTCTTCCTGCAGGTGGAACAGGTCGAGCTGCCTGGCGATCTTGCGGTGGTCACGCTTCTCGGCTTCTTCCAATTGCGTCAGATACGACTTCAGGTCTTTGTCGTTGAGCCAGGCCGTGCCGTAAACACGCTGCAACATCTCGTTCTTGGCATCGCCGCGCCAGTACGCACCGGCGACTTTCATCAGCTTGAATGCGCGCAACTTGTTCGTGTTCGGCACGTGCGGGCCGCGACACAGGTCGATCCACTCGCCCTGCCCGTACAGCGAGATTTCCTCGCCCGGCGGGATGATCTCGTCGATGATCTGCGCCTTGTACTTCTCGCCCTTGTCGTTGAAGAAACGAATCGCATCGTCCTTGGCCATGACGCTGCGCTGCACCGGCAGCGCTTCGGCGACGATCTTCTTCATCTCGGTCTCGATCTTGTCGAGGTCTTCTGGCGTGAACGGAGTCTTGCGCGCGAAGTCGTAGTAGAAACCGTTTTCGACCACCGGCCCGATCGTCACCTGCGTATCCGGAAACAGCCGCTGCGTCGCCTGCGCGAGCAAGTGCGCGGTGGAGTGGCGCAGGATGTCCAGCGCATCGGGACTTTTTTCGGTGACGATCTCGAGTTTCGCGTCGTGATCGATCCGAAAACTCGTATCGACCAGCTTGCCGTCGACCTTGCCGGCCAGCGCGGCCTTGGCCAGTCCCGCGCCGATGGACGCGGCGACATCGCCGACCGTGACCGGATGATCGAATTGGCGTTGGCTGCCGTCGGGGAGAGTTATGTTGATCATGGGAACTGCTCTTGGTGAAAAGTGCGGCCATGGATGGCCGCTTTTTGATTCTGCCGTCATGGACGACGGCAAAAATAAAGGCGCCGCGGCGCCTTGGGATGCAAGCGTGCGGCAACGATGCTTTCAGGTCTGGAAAGTACGAGTTGACATGTCGCACGCTCGGCGCCGGTTGCCCGCGCGCCACCTTGAGTATTTCGACAACCGGATTCTCGCACGCAACACTGTGCTGTTCAATCGTGCGGCAGCGCGTCAATCGGCTTGCGCGTCTTCGTGATAAAAGGCGCGGGTCGCCGCGCAAAGACCGTGCAATTCCATGCGTCACCCCTTGAAAGCACCGAAATTCCTCACCGCGCCGCCGGAAGAGGAAGCGCGCAATTCCGCCGCCGTTATCCCCACCACCGTGCTTGCCGTTCTCGCACAGGTGGCGGACGAACAAGGCATCGCGGTCGATCCCTGGCTCGCCGGCATGGGACTCAAACGCGAACAAATCGATGCTGCCGCGACGCGGATTTCCTATCGTCAGGCGGTGACCATCATCCGCCGCGCCCTGCGCACCATGCCGGATGCCGACATCGGCCTGCGCGTGGGTTCGCGCCAGTCGCTCGGCACTTTCGGCGTGCTCGGCCTGGCCATGCTCACGCAGCGCACGTTCGGCGAAGCGATGGCGATCGGCATCGAGCACCACCCGATCAGCGGCGCACTGATGGACCTGGAGTTCGAGGCACTGGACAACGGCGACGCCGCATTGATTGCACATCCGCGCGCGTCCGCCGACGCGACACTACCGTTCCTGTGCGAAGAACTGTTCGCCAGTTCCCTGGTACTTTGCCGCAGCCTGCTCGGTCCGGGTTTCAAGCTGGCACGACTTGAATTGACCTATCAGGAACCGGCCTGGTCGGCCGAGTATCGCCGCCTGTTTCGCTGCGAGGTCCGTTTCGGCGCGGCGTATAACCGCGCCGTGGTCGATCGGCAATGGATGGGCATGGAATTGCCCACACACCATCCGGTCAGCGCGCAGCAAGCCCTGGCCATCTGCCGCGAGCAGTCGGCCAGCCTCGAGCGCCAGAGCGATGTGGTCGCCTCGGTCGAACGCATGTTGCGCCTGCACTTGCGCGAACATCCGCGACTGGGGGACATCGCATCCGACCTGAATTTGAGCGAACGTACTCTACGCCGTCATCTGGCGGCCTGCGGCCAGGTCTTTCGCGACATTCACGACCGCATCCGCACCGAACGCGCACTGGAGTTGTTGCATGCCGGCGCCTTGCGCATCGGCGAAATCGGAACCGCCGTCGGCTACAGCGATCCGCGCGAGTTCCGACGCGCCTTCAAGCGCTGGACGGGCGGCCCGCCACGAGCGATGCGTCCACCGCGGCATCAGGCGCAATGACCGATTTGCCCCCCATTCTTGCCCGCTTTGCCCTCGCCATGGGCGCCGGTTGCGGCTCCAATTCACGTTCTCGCGCATACGCGCGACCCGGGAGGTGGGTGACATGCGTCGATGGTTGATGGCCGGCATCGGCATGCTGGTGGCTGGCTGCGGTCAAAGCGGCAACAATGCGCAACAAGGGCTCAGCGAGGCGGACAAGGCATTTCAGGAACACTTGCAGGAACAGTTCCTCGACGCCAAGCCCGGCGACGTGATCGAGATTCCCGCCGGCGTGCATGCGCTGGATCGCGTACTCACGCTGCGTGCGAATGGCGTCACCGTGCGCGGTGCCGGTTCGGACAAATCCATCCTATCGTTCAAGCACGAGATTTCCGGACCCGAAGGCATGCTCGTGTACGCCAACGACTTCACCGTCGAGCACCTGGCGATCGAAGACACCAAGGGCGACGGCCTGAAAATCAACGACGGCACCAACATCACGATCCGCGATGTGCGCGTGGAATGGACGCGAGGCCCGTCGCTGGAAAACGGGGCGTACGCAATCTACCCGGTCAAGTGCAAGAACGTACTGGTCGAGGATTCGACCGCAATCGGTTCGCGCGACGCCGGCATCTACGTCGGCCAGTCGCAGGACATCATCGTGCGCCGCAATCGTGCGGAGAAAAACGTCGCCGGCATCGAGATCGAAAACTCGGTGCGCGCCGACGTCTACGAAAACACCGCGACCGGCAACACCGGCGGCATCCTGATCTTCAACATGCCAGACCTGACCATGCATGGCGCGCAAACCCGGGTGTACAAAAACAGGGTCATTGCCAACAATCTCGCCAATTTCGCCGCCAAGGGCACGGCCGTGGCGAATACCCCGGCCGGCACCGGCGTGCTGATCATGTCCAATCCGCAAGTGGAGATTTTCGACAACGACATCGCCGACAATCACACCGCCAACGTGATCGTCGCCAGCGTTTTCATGACCGACTTCGCCGCATCGAAGGAGGCCACGGGCTATGATCCGTATCCGAAGTCGATCTACATCCACGACAACCGGTTCTCCGGCGGCGGCGATGCTCCTGATGGTCTGGAATGGAAAGCCCTGAAGGCCTCGATGTTTGGCATCACGGGTCACTTTCCGGACGTCATCTGGGACGGCTATGTCGATACCAAGGCGCTGGTCGACGGCCAGTACCCGGCCGCGCAGCGCATCTGCGTGAAGGATCCGGGCGTGGAAGTTCTCAATGTGGATGGACCGCACAAGTTTGCCGATCCGAAGGTGCTCAAGGACGAAATCCACTGCGAGTTGCCCGCCCTGCCCGCCGTCGAACTGCCGGCCAGGACTTGATGAAACCGATTCGTCTCGCGGCATCGCTGACCGCACTCGCCTTGCTTGCCGGCTGTGCCAGGGCACCGCAGCCGGTGCATTTCTTTGCCGCCGGTTATCCCGAAAAACTCAGCGACTGGCATCTCGTCGAAGCGCGTGGTGGCCGACTTGCCCCGAACACCGGCGTGGTGCCTTACGACCTCGCCACGCCGTTGTTCAGCGATTACGCACACAAGTTCCGCACCGTGTGGATGCCCCAGGGAAGTGCCGCCAAGTACGACTCCTACGGACCTTTCGACTTTCCGGTCGGCGCCATACTGACCAAGACGTTTTTCTATCCGTTGCCGACGAACGGCAACCGCAATGGCAAATCCGTTGCGCGGACATGGGACACCAGCCGAGATTTCGCACCCAACGCTGGTCACGACGCGCTGGACCTGGCCAATGTGCGCCTGATCGAAACGCGTTTGCTGGTACGCCGCGAAGGCGGCTGGGAGGCGATTCCTTATGTCTGGGACGCCAATCAGTCCGATGCGCATCTGGCGCGCACCGGCGACGTGATCCCGCTGGAACTGGTCGACAAGCAGGACAAGCCCGAGGCATTTCCGTATGTCGTGCCGAATGCAAACCAGTGCGCCGGCTGCCACGTCACCAACGTCCAGGCCAAGCGCATCGACCCGCTCGGACCGCATGCACGGCACCTGAATCACGATTACGACTATGCGACGGGCAAGGAAAACCAGCTCGCGCATTGGGTCAAGGCGGGTTACCTGACCGGTCTGCCGTCAGCGGACGTGCCGCGCGATGCCGCCTGGAACGACACCCGTGCACCATTGGATGAGCGCGCACGCGCCTGGCTCGACATCAACTGCAGCCATTGCCACAACCCGGCAGGCCCGGCCAACACCACCGCCCTGGATCTGCGCTCGGCGAATGCGGATGCGCGCCTGTGGGGCATCTGCAAGCCGCCCGTCGCCGCGGGCCGCGCGACCGGCGACCACCTGTTCGACATCGTCCCGGGAAAGCCCGACGATTCGATCCTGGCATACCGCATTACCTCGAGCGAACCCGGCGTGATGATGCCGGAGATGGGACGCACCACGACCGATCGCGAAGCCGTTGAACTGATCCGCGCATGGATCGCATCGATGCCGGGCAACTGCGCCGGGCTCTAACCACGAAATCCACAAAACAGGGAGACCGCACCATGATTCCGACCCAACGCACGCTTGTCGCCCAACTGCGCTCGGCGCTGTTGCGCGGCGCCGCTTTGTCTTTGCTCGGACTCGGTGCGCCGGTGCTGGCCACTGCGCAATCGGCCGATGCACAGGCAGATGCCGGCACCGCTGCGAAAAAAGACGCGGCCGCGGCGCAACTCGGCAATATCACCGTGACTGCGCAGAGCCGCACCCAGCAGGTGCAGGAAGTGCCGATCGCCGTGCAGGTCGTGACCGCGCAACAGATCGACACGCTCGCTGCCACCGATCTGTCGAAGATAAGCATGTACCTGCCCGGCGTTTCCGTCAGCGGCGACCAGCCGACGCAGCCCTACTTCAGCATTCGCGGCATCGGCACCGGCGACTTCGGCATCGGCACCGACGCCCCGGTCGGTGTCTACGAGAACGGCATCTACATGGGCAAGTCCGGCGGCGCGCTGCTGATGTTCAACGACATCGATCACGTCGAAGTACTCAAGGGCCCGCAGGGCACGCTGTTCGGCCGCAACAGCGCTGCCGGCGCGATCTCGGTGGCGACCAACGCGCCTGCCGATGTTTTCGAAGCGAACGCGACCATGCGCCTGGGCAACTACGGCGAACGTTACGTCGATGGCGTGTACAACACGCCGCTCGGCAATGACCTGGCCTTCCGCATGAGTTTCGTGGACAACCAGAGCAACGGCTGGCTGCGCGATGCCGACACCGGCCAACACTTCAACAAGAACGACGACTGGGGCTCGCGCATGCAGGTGCAATGGAACGGCCCTGCCGACTCCAGCGTCAACTTCGCGTGGGAACACGAACGCCTCAAGCAGCCGCCGCGCCCGACCATCAACGTATCGCCGATACCAGCCTATCCGGACCTGCCGTCGACCACGCCCGACTATCCGGCCTATCTCGATCCGCGCCATGCGCCGCTGTACAACAACGTGACCGATGGCGGCGAATCGCGTACCTACGATTCGTTCTCGCTGCGTGTCGAACATCCGCTGTCGTTCGGCGATTTCACTTCGCTGACGTCGTTCCAGCGTTTCCATACCTACAACCGCGAAGCGCAGGCGGCCACCAACCTCGCCTACCTGTACTTCGACGATACCAACATCGAGCGGCACAAGACCTGGTCGCAGGAATTCAAGCTATCCGGCAAGACGGATCGCGCCGACTGGGTTGCCGGCGCAAGCTGGTATCGCGACGACGGCCGCCAGTCCAGCCAGATCAACTTCCTCACCGACACGATCGACACGCTGCTCAACAATCTCGGCATCGCGCCGGGCGGCCTGTACGGGCCGATCACCGGCGCATTGCAGGGCATGGGATTGCCGTTCTCGTTGCTGGACGATCCGTGGCGCGAGAGCATGGACAATCGCAATACCGCCACGGCCAGCGCGGTTTACGCGGACGTGATCTGGCATCTCACGGACCGGCTCAACCTCACGACCGGCGCGCGCTTCACCCACGACGAGCGTGACTTCAGCTGGTACGAGCCGGCGCGCGTCGCACCGCAGCTCGACGCGACACTGGCGCAGTTGCAGGCGGCGGGCATACTCGATGCGCTTGGTATTCCGATCCAGACGTTCCAGCAGAACATCTATTTCACCGATCCGTCGGTGCAAGGCCATCCCGGCGGCTTGAACCGCAGCTGGACGGACACCAGCCCGCGCGTCGTGCTCGACTACAAGCTGTCGCCCGACATGATGCTCTACGCCTCCGCCGCCAAGGGCTACCAGGCCGGCGGCTTCAACGCGCTGCAAGTCGGCACGGTCTACCGACCGCAAAACGTGCGCAGCTACGAAGCCGGCATCAAGAGCTATTTCGCCGACCAGAAGCTGCTGCTCAATGCCTCGGTATACTATTATAAATATTCCAACCTGCCGAACCTGACCCTGGTGCAGAACGGCGCCGGCAACGGCGGCCTGCCGCAGTACCAGATCCTGCCAAGCGACCAGGAAGCCAAGGGCCTGGAATTCGAAGCCCGCTGGCAAGCCACCGAAAGCCTGCGCCTGAACGCCGCCGCGGCCTGGATCAACCAGACCTACAGCAATTACACGACCTCGGCTGGCGTGAATCTCGATGGCCAGGCCACCGGCTTGCCGTACCTGTCCGCCACGCTCGGCGCCGACTACGTCGTGCACAACGTCGCCGGCGGCAGCCTGGACTTCACCCTGCAAGGCGCCTACACCGGCAAGGGCCGCTGCAACTCGGATTCGCAGCTGCAAGGCACCTGCGTCCTTGCCACCACGTTCAAGCTCGGCGGCAGCCAGGCGCGCGCGGATTTCCACGTCGGCTGGTCCTCGCCCGACGTGCCGTGGAGCGTCGCCGTGTTCGTCAACAACCTGTTCGACGTGCAATACGTCACCGGCCTCAACAACATCGTGACCAATGTGCTCGGCGTGACCAGCGCCGGCATCACCGAGCCGCGCATGTGGGGCGTCGAGGCAAGCTATCGCTTCTGACGACTCCTGACTTCCAGCCTATGCCGCAGCCTCCGACTGCGGCTAAGCTAGGCGATCCAGTCAGCAAGAGGGGTTCGCCGTGCGCCGATCGTTCGTTATTGCCGCGGT
>JAFEEK010000114.1 GCA_018241165.1 Pseudomonadota bacterium | reverse complement strand
GCCTGGTACGGGCGGCGGCGCATTCTCAACGGCGTGGATTTTGCGGTGAACGCCGGCGAGATCCGCGTGATCATGGGCGGATCGGGTTCCGGAAAAAGCACGCTGTTGCGCCACCTGCTCGGCCTGCACAAACCGCGCAGCGGCACGGTGAAACTGCTCGGCGTCGACATCGCACGCGCCAGCGAGCGCGAACTGCTCGACGTGCGCCGCCAGATCGGCGTGTCGTTCCAGGGCGGCGCGCTGCTGACTTCGCTGTCGGTCGGCGACAACGTCGCGCTGCCGCTGCGCGAACACACGAATCTGGACGAAGCCACCATCCGCATCATGTCGCGCCTGAAGCTCGAAGTCGTCAACCTCGGCGGCTTCCAGGACCTGATGCCCGCGCAGTTGTCCGGCGGCATGGTCAAGCGCGCGGCTTTGGCCAGAGCCATTGCGATGGACCCGAAGCTGCTGTTCTTCGATGAGCCTTCGGCGGGGCTCGATCCTGTCGTCTCGGCCGAACTGGATGAACTGATCCTGCGCCTGCGCGATGCGCTGCGCATGACCATTGTCGTGGTCACGCACGAGCTGGAAAGCGCATTCAAGATCGCCGATACCATCACCGTGCTCGACCAGGGCGATATCCTGATGACCGGAACCGTGGACGCGGTGCGTCACTGCGACAACGAGCGCATCCAGGATCTGCTCAACCGGCGCCCGCGCGAAATCCAGGTCGACGCGGACGCCTACCTGAAACGCCTGACGGAAGAAGCGGCATGAAACGCGAAGGCATACATTCCTCTCCCCCGTGCGTGCACGGGGGAGAGGGTAGGGTGAGGGGGCAGCGCCCCGGACTGTCGAATTGTTTCGATAGCGCGCAGTGTTTCCCCCTCACCCCAGCCCTCTCTCCCAACGCATGCGCGTTGGGGGAGAGGGGGAAAATCGGGGAAGCCGCATGAAGCGAGACAGCGTCAACTATGTTCTGGTCGGAGCGCTGGTGCTCATCGCCGGCATCGCGCTACTGGTCGCGCTGGCCATGATTACCGGCCGTGGCGGCGCGAGCGCCGCGTATTTCACGCATTACAAGAATGTCACCGGGTTGCGTTATGGCGCGCCGGTGTTCTACCAGGGCTACCGCATCGGCCAGGTCGGCGCGATCGCGCCGGAGCGCGACACGAACGGTACGCGTTACAAGGTCGAACTCGACGTGCGCCGCGACTGGCCGATCCCGAAGGATTCGGTCGCGCACCTGACCGCGACCGGCCTGCTCGCCGATGTCGCGGTCGGCATCAGCGAGGGCAAGGATCGCGCGATCGCCGCGCCCGGCGCGGAACTCGCCAGCGCGGAGAACGCCGACATCTTCAGCGCGATGAACGAACTCGCCGGCCAGATCAGCGGGCTGACCCAGAACCAGATCACGCCGCTGGTGCAGACCCTGACCAAGCGCGTCGACTCGATCACCGGCGCCATCGACAAGGGTGCGCCGGACATCGTCGCCCAATCGCAACGCTTGCTGACACGGCTCAACCGCGTGTCCGATTCGCTGGACGACATGCTCAAGCCGGATAACCGCGCGGCGATCGCCGGCATCCTTGCGAACACGCAGCAGATCACGCAACAGTTGCGCGAAACACAGCAAAAACTCGACGATGCGATCGGCCAGATGAGCGCCATCGCGCGTGAGAACCGGCCCGGCATCCGCGACTCGGTGACCGACCTGCGCGCCGTGCTCGAGGCGTTGTCCGGGCGCATGGATTCGATCAGCCAGCACATGGAAGCGGCCAGCCGCAATTTCGACGAGTTCAGCCGCGAGGTACGCAAGAATCCCAACCGCTTGCTGATCTCGCCGAAGCCGGACAAGGTGGAGGAGGAACAATGAGGAAGCTGCTGCTCGCACTCGCCTGCGTCGCGCTCGCCGCCTGCTCGGTGCCGCCGGTGCCGGACGTGACCTATTTCCGCCTGCCGCCTCCCGCCGCGTTGGCGCACTCGGACAAACCGCTGTCGTCGCTGCCGATCGAGGTGGAAACCTTCCGCGGCGAGGGCATCTATTCCGAACAGGCATTGATCTATGCGACCACGCCGAAGGCCGACGCCTTGCGCGCCTATCACTATCAATTGTGGAGCGACCCACCTTCGCGCGCCCTGCAGAACCGCCTGACCGAAATGCTGCGCGCCTCGGGAATTTCGCCGCTGGTCACCGACCGGTTGCCGGCGAGTACGCCCGCGTTGCGCGTGCACGGCCGCATCGTGCGCTTCGAGCGCGTGCCGAACGATGCCGGATTTGTTGCCGTCGTTGCGCTGGAAATCCGCGTCGACCAGGATCAGGGCGAACCGTTGATCGAGCGCACCTACAGCGCGCAGGTGCCGGCGGCAGATGCGAGCATGGTCGCCACCGTGGCCGCATTCGGCGCCGCCATCGACAAGGACTTCGCGGCGTTCCATGTCGATCTTGCGGCGCTGGGAGGCGGGCATGGCGACTGAAGCGCAACGTTCGGCGATGCTCGCGGCGATGGGCATCGATGTCTATCGGCTGCGCGCGGCGCCGACGCCCGCCGCGCCGTTGTGCGTTTCGCTGGGCGAACGATCGTGCGTGTGCGTCGATGGCGGCGATGCCGAATCCGTGCAGCGTTTGCATGACCTGTTGCCGGCGACGTTCGGCATTGCGCGCGAGCGCGTGGTGCCCGGCGCATGCGCAAACGACCTCGCCATCGTCGTCGATGAGTCCGCGTTGCGCGGTAGCGCGGCGGGCAAGCGCGCGTTGTGGCAAGCGCTCAAGCCGCTGGCGCGGCGACTGCATGGGTTGGAT
>JAFEEK010000113.1 GCA_018241165.1 Pseudomonadota bacterium | reverse complement strand
TTGCCGCCCGCATCCGTCATCAGCTTGGCGTTGACGTCGGCGATGCGGCAAGCCAGCGATACCGATTCCGAACCGGAGTTCAGGCACATGAACTTGCTGTACGGGCAGGCGCCGCGACTGCGTCCGACATGCGCCTTGAGCGCGCGCGTGAAGCGCATCTGGCTCACGCTCGGGGTCATGATGTTGGCCATCGGCACGGGTTTGGACATCGCCGCGTGTATCGCCTTCGGCGTGTGGCCGAAGCCGAGCATGCCGTAACCGCCGGAATCGTGGATCACCGCACCGTTGAGCGTGACGATCCACGGTCCGCGCGCGGCCAGCGCGATGTACGGGTTCACCGCGTCATCGGCGTAGAAATTGACGAAATCGGCCTGCACGCGCGCCAGTTGCGCGGCTTCGTCGAGCTTGACCAGGTCCGGGAATTCGGTGACCAAGTCACGCTGCAAGGCGAGCGCATCGTCGACGGCTTCGACGAGTTCGGGAAATTGCGCAGCCAGGCGCTCGATCGTGGCATCGGGCAGGCCCTGCGTGCGGGTTGCGCCGCCGGCGCGGCGAAGTACATCGAGTTTGGCGATGATGGTCATGGCAGTTCCTCCACAATTGCAGTACGCGCACTCTTGCGGTGCGCCGAAAAGACGAGCAGACCCCTGTCCTGCGCATATTTTAGCACCCGCAAGCGGCCCGCTGCGGGGGCCGCTTTTTGATGCAGTGGACGGAGCCACTTCGGCTGACAGGTGTCATGCGCAAATGCTGATGTTGGCGACTGCCCGGCCTGGCTCGCGTGGCGCATCCTGCATCCATCTTGTGGAGGACGCGGCAATGACGCAAGCAACGATCGTGGCGGCGCTGCGCGGCGCCAGCAAGCAATACGGCACGTTACGCGCGCTGGATGGCGTGGACCTGCAAGTGCGCAGCGGCGAAGTCTTCGCCTTGCTTGGCCCCAATGGCGCCGGCAAGACCACGGCGATTTCGCATTTGTTGGGTCTGTTGCAGGTGGATGAAGGCAGCGCAACGGTGTTCGGGCAGGCGCCGCAGCTTCTGTCTTCGCGTCGCCGCATCGGCGCCATGCTGCAAACCGCAGGTGTGCCGGACACGCTCACGGTCGGCGAGTTGATCGCACTGTTTCGCAGTTACTACCCCAATCCGCGCACCGTCGCCGACATCGCGGAACTTGCAGGCGTTGCCGATTTGCTCAAGCGCCGTTACGGAAAGCTCTCCGGCGGCCAGCAACGGCGCGTGCAGTTCGCGCTGGCCATCGCCGGTCGCGCCGAGATCCTGTTTCTGGACGAACCGACCACCGGCCTGGACATCGATGCGCGCCAGACGCTGTGGAAAACGATCCGTGCGCTGGTGGCCGAAGGCTGCGCGATCGTGCTGACCACGCATTACCTGGAAGAGGCCGAAGCGCTGGCCGATCGCATTGCGGTGCTCGCACGCGGGCGCATCGTCGCCGAAGGCAGCGTGGCGCAGATTCGCGCGCGCGTGGCGCAGCGGCGCATCCGTTGCGTATCCACGCTCGATCATGCTGCGATCGCGCAATGGCCGACGGTGCGCAGTACGCGCTGCGAAGGCGATCGCATCGAAATCGTCGCCGACGATGCGGAAACCGTGGTGCGCCGTTTGCTGGCCGAAGACGCCGCGTTGTCCGAACTGGAGGTGCAGCGCGCCGGGCTGGCCGAAGCGTTTGTCGAAATTACCCGGGAGGCCGCGTGATGAACACTGCCGCCATTTCCACACCCGCGTCCTCGCACAGTTCGCATGCGGCTTACCTGCTCGAAGCGAAGTTCGAATTCCTGCGCGTTCTGCGCACGCCGTCGTTTGCGGTGCCGACACTGTTGTTTCCACCGCTGTTCTACCTGTTGTTCGGGCTGTTGCTCAACCACGGCAATGCCGGTGCGGCGCATTATCTTTTTGCGACCTACAGCGTATTCGGCGTGATGGCGCCGAGCCTGTTCGGTTTCGGCGTTGCCATCGCCATTGAACGCGAGCGCGGTCTGCTTGCGCTCAAGCGTGTCGCGCCGATGCCGCCGGGCGCGTATCTGCTGGCAAAGCTGGCGATGGCGATGCTGTTCGCCCTCATCATCTTTGTCGTGTTGTCGGTCATGGCGTTCACGCTGGGCGGCGTGCGGCTCGCGTTCGTGCAATGGCTGACGATCGGCGCAATTGCCCTGTTGGGCGTCATGCCTTTTTGTGCGCTCGGACTCATGATCGGCGCGCGCGCCAATGCGTCGGCAGCACCGGCGTTCGTCAATCTGATCTACCTGCCGATGTCGTTCCTGTCCGGTTTGTGGATGCCGCTGTCGATGCTGCCGCACTTCTTGCAACAGATCGCGCCGCTGTGGCCGGCATACCATCTGGCGCAATTGTCGCTGATGGCTGTCGGCCAGGTTCCCGCCACGGCGATTGCCGGACATCTGGTCTGGCTGGCCGGGTTCAGCGCAGTCTGTTTTGCCATCGCGCGGCGCTGGCTGGCGCGCAGCGCGTAAGCTTGCGCTACGCTTGCGGCATTCGGGAGCACGCCATGTTGGTCAACATCTTCACGCCCACCGACGATTCGATACTCAACCGTTATGCGGTGGCTGGTAAGCAAGGGGCGAAACCCGCGCACTGGTTGTCGGCATTGATGCTGGTGTGGACGATCTGGATCTTCTTCGTGCCGATGTTCCAGACCGGCGACCAATTCCGGAATTGGCTGTGGCCGACGCTGGCGAGTTTTGCGTTGTTCTTGTGGCTGTACTGGCGCACGTACTACCGTAGTCGTGCGCAAATCGTCTGGAATGCCTGGGGCATGGCCGCGCTGGGCCTGGTCCTGCTGCCGTTCAATCCTGGCGCACAGTGCTATTTCATTTACGCCTGCGCGTATTTTCCGTATGCCGGTAGCAGGCGCCGCATCGCATTGGCCATGATTTGCGCGTTGACCTTGTACACCATCGAGTGGATCGTCTGGCTCGATTACGGCTGGGTGTACTGGATCAATGGCATCGTGATTGCCGTTTGCATCGGTATCATGAACCTGAACTTCATGCGCAAGGCCGAGCGCGACGTCGAACTGCGCATGAGCCACGATGAAGTGCGCCGCCTTGCCGCCACCGCCGAGCGCGAGCGCATCGGCCGCGATCTGCACGACTTGCTTGGACACACGCTGTCGCTGATCACGCTCAAATCCGAGCTCGCCAACAAATTGTTCGATCGCGATGCGGCGGGCGCCAAACGCGAAATGCTGGACGTCGAACGCGTTGCGCGCGACGCGCTGGCGCAGGTGCGGCGCGCGGTCACCGGCATACGCGCGGCGGGACTCGTGGCCGAACTGGCATCGGCAAAACTGTTGCTCGAATCCGACGGCGTGCATCTGCAATACGAACTGACGGATATCGATCTGCCGGTCGAGGTCGAGACGGCATTGGCGATGACGCTGCGCGAGGCCGTCACCAACATCCAGCGCCACGCGCGCGCCACGCGAGCCAGCGTGACGCTTGCCTGTGCGGACAGGCAGGCGACGCTGCGCATCAGCGACGACGGTCGCGGCGGCGCGATCGTTCCGGGCAACGGGCTTGCCGGCATGCGCGAGCGCCTGACGGCGATGGGCGCGCAATTGCGCGTGGAATCCGAACGCGGACGCGGCACGACGCTTGCGGTGACATTCGATTTGGCGCAAACCGTTGCCGCACTGCCGGCGCAGGCGCAATTGCGGCAGGCACAATGATCCGCGTCCTGCTCGCCGAAGACCAGGCCATGGTGCGCGGCGCGCTGTCGGCGCTGCTCAGGCTCGAATCCGATCTGGATGTCATCGGCAGCGCTTCCGATGGCGAGGAAGCGTGGCAGTTCACGCAGCGCGAGAAGCCCGACATCGTCGTCACCGACATCGAAATGCCCAGGCTCACGGGACTGG
>JAFEEK010000112.1 GCA_018241165.1 Pseudomonadota bacterium | reverse complement strand
TCCAATCCCACAAATGGACGGCCTTGCCTTGACTGCGGACATCCCCCTTGTCGAATCGTCGGAGCGCGATGCGGACGCGGCGCTGGTGCGCCGCGCCGTGGCTGGCGAGGTCGCCGCATTCGAGCAGTTGTATCGGCGACATGCGGGGCGGGTGCACGGCGCGATCCTGCGCTTGGTCGGCCGCGATCGCGCACGTGCCGAAGAACTGACCCAGGACGCCTTCGTACAGGCCTGGCGCAAGCTTGGCAGCTTCCGCTTCGAATCCGCGTTCGCGACCTGGCTGCATCGCCTTGGCGTCAACATCGCGTTGATGGATTTGCGCATCCGTCGCGATGAGGACGCCACGGACGACGATGCGTTGCAGGCCGCCGCCGGGGGCGAAATTCCGTTCTGCGCAGCCGAGCGCGGCGATCTGGAACGCGCGGTGGCGGGATTGCCCACGCGCGCTCGCGCCGTGCTCGTGCTGCACGATGTCGAAGGCTACAAGCACGAAGAAATATCGGCGGAACTGGGCATGGCGGTGGGTTCGTCGAAGGCACAATTGCATCGCGCGCGCGGCTTGCTGCGGCGTGCCCTCGCGGATCGTTGAAAACGAAATCCGCGAGAAAACGAAACGGTGGAGAGGCGGCATGAATACCGACAACGAATTCGCATGGCGCAACGAACTGCGCAAGCTCCGCGGCGACGTGGAACCGCCGCGCGACCTGTGGCCGCAAATTTCCGCACGCATCGCGGTACGCCCGGCGACGCAGCGCTGGCGCATGGGATTGGGAATCGCGGCGGCCCTGATCGCGGCTTGCGGCGTCGGCGCGATCGCCTGGCGCACGCAACATCAGGCGAGTTATCCGACGGTCGCGCGTGCATCGAACGCCGTGCCGGGCATTTCCGCCGACAGTGCGCCGCTGGCCTGGGCAGTGCCCTCGAATCCGGCGCTTGCCGCTGCCGCGCGCGATCTGGATGCCGCCAATGTGCAATTGCAACGTGCCATCGAACAAAACCCGCGGGCCGTGTTCCTGGTCGGCCTGCTCAACCGCACCAACGATCAGCGCCTGCGCCTGCTGCGGCAGGAAAGCAGCGCTGGATAACCCACGAGACGACCCGAGACCGACGACATGAAAACGACGATTCTTCACACGATGGCATTCGGATTCCTGCTGGCCGGCGGCGGCTTTGCGCACGCCGATTCGCCCTATCGCGACATCGTTGCCGGCGATGCATCCAAAACCCTGGACGAAACCTGGGCGCTTGCCGCGGATGGCAGCATTGCGGTCGCCAACATCAGCGGCAAGGTGCAGGTGACCGGCTGGGATCAGGCCCAGGTCAAACTCGAAGGCAGCCTCGGCGCGGGCTCGACGCTGGCGGTCTCCGGCGACGCGAAAAAATTGTCCCTGCAAGTCAAGACGACAAAGACCGGATGGTTCGGTTCGAATGCGCCCAGCCACGACAGCAACCTGATCCTGCATGTTCCGAAAAGCACCGTGCTCGACCTGAGCGTGGTCAGCGCCGATGCGAACGTCGATGGCATGGACGGAAAGTCGCTCAAGGTCGGCAGCGTCAGCGGTGACGTGGCGTTCGCGGGTTCAGCCCCGCAGATCGACATCGACAGCGTCAGCGGCAACGTGACGTTGGCGACGCCTGCGGGCGCGAACGGCCGTGCGCATGTGCAGACCGTGAGCGGCGACATCAGCGCAAAGAATCTCGGCGGCCGGATCAAGCTGGAGACGGTCTCCGGCAACATGGACTGCGCCTGCGGTGCCGTCAGCGAATTCGAATCAGGCAGCGTATCCGGCGACGCCGACGTCGCCGTCGCGCCCGCAAACGACGCGCGCCTGCATCTTTCGAGCATGAGCGGCGGGGTGACGCTGCATCTGCCGCCGGCGTTGTCCGCGCGCATCGATGCATCCAGCTTCAGCGGCGACATCCACAGCGATTTCGGCGCGGTGCAGACCAAGGAATATGGCCCGGGCAGCAGCCTGAAGGCGACGCTAGGTGCGGGCAGCGCGCAGATCGGGGTCGAATCGATGAGCGGCGACATCCGGTTGCGCAAGCAGTAGTGATCGACGCAGTCGCGCCGCGACGCCGCTGCATGCGATCATGGCGGGATGAAACTGCCATCACGCCTGGCCGGACTTACGCCTGCCGCGGCACAATCGATCGTCACGACCGCGCAGGCGCTGGAAGCCGGCCGCCCCGATGATGCGGCGCGCGCGCTGGCCGGCGCGCTGGCCGGCCATCCGGATCATCCCGAGGCCTTGCGTCTTGAAGCCGGAATCCTGAATCTGCGCGGACAGCGCACCCAGGCTGCAGACGTGATGCGGCGTGCGCTCGCGCAACGTCCAGACGATGCGCTTTACCACAATACACTCGGCAGCATTCTCGCCGATGCGGGCGAATTCGATCAGGCGATTCTTGCATTGCAACGCGCCTGCGACCTGCAACCGGATTTCGCGGCAGCCTGGTACAACCTGGGCATCGTGCTCGTTCGCTGCGTGCGTTACGACGAGGCCGACGCCGCGTTGCGCCGTGCCGTAGCGCTGGATCCGGGCAACGCCGATGCGCGCGCGCAGTTGGCGGACACGCTGAAAGTTCGCGGCCGCAACGACGATGCCATTGCCGAGTATCGCCGCATCCTCGCGGCGCGACCGTGGGCCGGCATGGCGTGGTGGGGCATCGCCAACATCAAGACCGTGCGCCTTGGCGCTGCGGATGTCGACGCCTTGCGCGCGGTGCTGCGCGATGCGCGCGCCGGCGACGACGACCGCATCGCGATGGGGTTTGCGCTGGGCAAGGCGCTGGACGACCAGCGCCGTTTTGGCGAGTCGCTGGATGCGCTGGCGCAGGCGAATGCCATCGCGCGACGGCGCCGGCGCTGGGACGCGTCTGCATTCGATGCGCAGGTTGATGCCTTGCAGGCCGTTTTCGCATCCGTTGCGGGAGCGGCCGACGGCGCATTGGGCCATGAGGTGATTTTCGTCCTCGGCCTGCCGCGCTCCGGAACGACGCTGGCCGAGCAGATTCTTGCTTCGCATTCGCAGGTCGAAGGCGCAGGCGAATTGCCGGATGTAACGCTGACCCTCAACGAGGAATCGCAGCGCCGCCACGCGCCGCCGGTGCAGTGGATCGGCGCGCTGACACCGGCGGACTGGTCACGCTTGGGGCGGCGCTATCTGGAACGCACCGCGCATTGGCGTGCGCGCAAGCCGCGTTTCGTCGACAAGATGCCGAACAACTGGATCCAGATCGGCGCGAT
>JAFEEK010000111.1 GCA_018241165.1 Pseudomonadota bacterium | reverse complement strand
CGGCGCATGAGCGATATCCTGCAAAGAATCCTGGCGCGCAAGGCGGACGAAGTGCGCGGGCGACGCACGCGGATTTCGCTCGCTGCGCTGCACGAGACAATCGCGCAAGCGCCGCCGCCGCGCGGCTTTGTAGCCGCATTGCGTTCGCGAATCGATGCTGGCCAACCGGCGGTGATCGCCGAAGTGAAAAAGGCCAGCCCAAGCCGGGGCGTGATCCGCGCGGATTTTCGTCCCGCCGACATCGCGCGCAGCTACGCGACCGGTGGCGCGGCCTGCCTTTCCGTGCTCACCGACGTGGATTTTTTCCAGGGTGCCGACGCCTATCTGCAACAAGCGCGTGCGGCGTGTGCGCTACCCGTGCTGCGCAAGGACTTCGTGATCGACGAATACCAGATCGTCGAGGCGCGCGCGCTTGGCGCCGATTGCGTGTTGCTGATCGTTGCCGCACTCGATGCTTCGCGACTTGCCGCATATGCCGCGTTGGCGATCGAGCTTGGCATGGATGCGCTCGTCGAGGTTCACGACGCGGCAGAACTGGATCGCGCGCTGGCGACATCGGCCACGCTCATCGGCATCAACAACCGCGACTTGCGCACGTTCAAGACGACGCTGGACACCACGCTGCATTTGCGCGACCGCGTGCCGCTCGATCGCCTGCTCGTCACCGAATCGGGCATCCACACGCGCGAGGACGTGTCGCGAATGCGCGCGGCCGGTGTGCATGCGTTTCTGGTCGGCGAGGCTTTCATGCGCGCCGAGGATCCCGGCGCGGAGCTGGCACGATTGTTTTTCTAGCGCGTGCCGAGAACCACGATCGTCTTGCCGGAAACCGTAATCATTCCCTGCTGTTCGAGCTGCTTGAGCACGCGTCCGACCATCTCGCGCGAGCAGCCGACGATGCGGCTGATTTCCTGGCGCGAGACGCGAATCTGCGTGCCCTTGGGATGCGACATCGCGTCGGGTTCTTCGGTCAGGTCGATCAGGGTCTTGGCGACGCGGCTGGTCACGTCCATGAAGGCGAGCCGGCTGACCTTGCGCGAGGTGTGCAACAGGCGATTGGTCAGCTGCGTGCCGATCGCGAACAGCACCTTGGCGCAATCCTCGCGCAACGCGCCTTCGCACAACTGGAACAGGCGTTCGTAACTGATCTCGGCAAGATCGCATGAGGTGCGCGTGCGCACCACGACTTCGCGCCGCGGGGTTTCCACGAACAAGCCCATTTCGCCGATGAATTCGCCGGCATTGATGTAGGCCAGGATCAATTCGCGGCCTTCTTCGTCCTCGGTCAGGACGCTGACCGAGCCGTCGATGATGAAATACAGGATGTTGGCCGAATCGCCGGGACGGATGATTACGGTCTTGCTCGGATAGCGCCTGCGATGGCAATAGCCCAGAATGCGATCCATCGCCGCCTGGTCAAGCACCAGCGAACTGGGCGCCTGCACGCGATTGACGGCGCGTTGCAGCGTATAGCGAAGCTCCATACCCGACTCCCCGGGGCAAAGCACGGCGATGCGGCGCCGATGACGTGCCATCATATCGGAATCCTGCCATCACTGCGCAAGCCGGCGAAAGCGGTTCCCCCCACGGTGGGATTGCTCCATAATCCGCGCCTGTCGCCGACCGCCTTTCGAGGTTATCACCGTGGTCAAACCCCTTCCGCGCCTGCAACTGCAGGGTTTCAACAACCTGACCAAGGCGCTGTCCTTCAACATCTACGACATCTGTTACGCAGTCACGCCCGAGCAGCGCGACCGCTACATCGAGTACATCGACGAGCAGTACGATGCCGACCGCCTGACCAAGATCCTCACCGACGTGGCCGAGATCATCGGTGCGAACATCCTCAACGTCGCGCGTCAGGATTACGATCCGCAGGGCGCCAGCGTGACGATCCTGATTTCCGAGCATCCGGTGGTGGACAAGCTCGGCAAGGACGTGATCTCCGAGGCGATGGTGGCGCATCTGGACAAGTCGCACATCACCGTGCACACCTATCCGGAAACACACCCGGCCAATGGCATCGCCACGTTCCGCGCCGACATCGACGTCGCCACCTGCGGCGTGATCTCGCCGTTGAAGGCGTTGAATTACCTGATCGACAGTTTCGAATCGGACATCGTGATCATGGACTACCGCGTGCGCGGATTCACCCGCGACGTGCGCGGCAAGAAACATTACATCGATCACCGCATCAATTCGATCCAGGAATACCTGGCCAAGCACATCCGCCAGAAATACGAGATGTTCGACGTCAACGTGTACCAGGAAAACATGTTCCACACCAAGATGCACGTGAAGGAATTCGACCTGGAAACCTACCTGTTCGAAGCGCACGCCGAAGACCTGTCGTTCAAGGATCGCATGCGCATCGAGAGCTTGCTCAAGCGCGAGATCGAAGAGCTGTTTCACGGCCGGAACCTTACCTGACTTGCTTCCCCCTTCGCTTGCGAAGGGGGATTGAGGGGGATGACTCTATTCGCATCCCCCCGCACTGCGCGCGACCCCCTTCGTGCCGAAGGGGGTGTTTTCACAAACGATACGCCACCGCCTTCATCACGCCACTGGCGAATCGCATCAGCGCCGGTATCGGCGCCGGCAGCTCGATGCCTCCCGCGTCTTTCGCCATGCGGCCGTGGCGCGCCTCGTCGGCCTGCATCTGCGCAACCACGGCGCGGCTGGCGGCATCTCGTTCCGGCAAGCGTTGCAGATGCTCGCCCAGATGCGCCTCGACCTGGCGCTCGGTTTCCACGACGAAGCCCAGGCTAACCTTGTCGCTGACGATCGCGGCGACGGCGCCGATCGCGAAACTTCCGGCATACCACAGCGGATTGAACAGGCTCGGGCGACTGGCGAGTGCTTCGAGGCGTTCGCCGCACCAGGCCAGGTGATCGGTTTCCTCGGCGGCGGCGTGCAACAACCGTGCGCGCGTCGCCTCGTCATGCGCGACCGCGGCCTGCCCGGAATACAAAGCCTGCGCGCAGACTTCGCCGGTGTGGTTGACGCGCATCAGGCCCGCGGCGTGGCGGCGCTGGATGTCGTCGAGATCGGCTTCGGCCATGCCAACGGCGGGCGAAGGCCGCTGTGCCTCAGGTTTCGCATCCAGCGAAGTCGACAGCGCGCGTTCGATTTCAACGAGGATGTGATCGAAGCGGGAAAGCTGGCGGGCAAACATGACGTCAATTTTCCAACTGTCGGGCGAGTAAGACTACCGGATGAACGATGGGAATGTCAGTCGCGCGTTCGCGCAGGCCATTGCCGAGGAATATCCGGCAACCGACATTGCTGGTGGCGAAAATTTGCGGCGACCGCGCCAGCGCGGTATCCAGCGTTTGCGCGCGTAGCGCGTCCGACTTCTCCGGGTGATGCAGGAAATAGTCCCCGGCCGCGCCGCAGCAACCCGGCGGCGCTGGCAGCGCATCGACTTGCAGTTGCGGAATGCGCGCCAACAGGCGTGCGAT
>JAFEEK010000110.1 GCA_018241165.1 Pseudomonadota bacterium | reverse complement strand
GTCACGCTATCCAGGCCGCGATTATTGCGCAGTCGCTGGAGTCATGGAGTAAAGACTTGTGAAGACGGCCGGCCCGGCCGGATGTGGCGACCGAGCATGCGCGATGGCGACGCGCTAAACTGCGCGTCCCGCGCCGGGCACGCCAGTGCTTTCGGCGCTGTCTTCGTTGGCGATACGCATGCAATGGTTCGATGCTCCCCTGCCGCGCGACGCGAAACTTCGCGCGTTCTGGATCACGCCGCCCGGCAGCGCGGCAGCGTTGGCGATCGCGCAGGCCGCGCGCCGTCATGCCGGAATCGTGGTCGCGGTCACCCACGACACGCACGCCGCGCACGCGCTGGAATCCGACTTGCGCATCTTCGCCGACACGGCTCTCGAGGTGCTGCATTTCCCGGATTGGGAAACCCTGCCCTACGACCTGTTCGCGCCGCATCCGCAAATCGTCTCGCAGCGCATCGCCACGCTGTACCGCCTGCCCGGCATCGCGCGCGGCGTGCTGGTTGTTCCCGCCGCGACGCTGATGCAGCGCCTGCCGCCGCGCAGATTCATCGGCGGATCGAGCCTGGTGCTGGAACTCAAGCAGACGCTCGACCTCGCCGCCGAACAGCAGCGCCTGCAGGCGGCGGGCTATCGCAACGTGCCGCAGGTGAACGAGCCCGGCGACTTCGCCGTGCGCGGCGCGCTGATCGACATCTTCCCGATGGGCGCGGCCGAACCGTACCGGATCGAACTGTTCGACCGCGAGATCGACTCGATCCGCAGTTTCGATCCGGAAACGCAACGCTCGTTGCACAAAGTGGACAAGGTGCACTTGCTCCCGGCGCGCGAATTCCCGCTGACGGAGGAATCGGTCAAGGCATTCCGCAACATCCTGCGCGAACGCTTTCCGATCGACACGCGCCACTGCCCGCTGTACCAGGACCTGAAGGAAGGCGCGACGCCGGCGGGAATCGAGTATTACCTGCCGCTGTTTTTCGAGCGCACGCAGACGTTGTTCGATTACCTCGGCGCAAATCCGCTGTTCGTGCTGGCCGAGAATGCGCTGGATGCGGCGGATGCGTTCTGGACCCATGCGCAACAACGCTACGACAGTCGTGCCCACGATATCGAACGGCCGATCCTGCCGGTGGCCGAACTGTATCTGCCGCCGGATCGCCTGCGCGAGCACCTGAACCTGCATCTGCGCGTGGAATTCGTCGCGCCGGCAAGCAACCAGCACGCCGCGGATCTTGGCGCGCGTGCCGCGCCGGAGTTGCCGATCGCTCATCGCAACCAGCCGTCCGGTGCGGAATTGAAAAAATTCCTAGACGGTTATGCCGGGCGTGCTCTTATCGCCGCCGATTCTGCCGGACGGCGTGAAGCGCTGATCGAACAGCTCGCGCAGGCAGGGTTGCAACCGGATATCGTCACATCGTTGAGAGAGTTTGTTTTTATTCGTCGTCCCGGCGAAAGCCGGGACCCAGTGACTTCCCATCAGGACTCAAAGGCGCTGGATTCCGGCTTTCGCCGGAATGACGAGCCAAAAGAAACGCGCTTCGCGATTACCGTCGCCCCACTCGACGATGGCTTCGCGCTCGCCGATCCGGCCATCACGGTTCTCACCGAGCGCCAGCTGCTCGGCGAACGCGCGCGCCAGACGCGGCGGCGCAAGACCGCGGCGCGCGATCCGGAAGCGGTGTTGCGCGATCTGTCGGAACTGGCCATCGGCGCGCCGATCGTGCATGCCGATCACGGCGTGGGCCGCTACCAGGGCCTGGTGAAACTCGACCTGGGCGGCGGCGGCGAATTCCTCGCCATCGAATACGCAAATGCCGACAAGCTCTACGTTCCGGTCGCGCAGTTGCACCTTGTTTCGCGCTACTCCGGCACGGCGCCGGAGATGGCGCCACTACACGCGCTGGGTGGCAATGCCTGGGAGCGCGCCAGGCGCAAGGCCGCGACCAAGGTCCGCGATGCGGCGGCGGAACTGCTCGCGCTGTACGCGCAACGCGAAGCGCGTCAGGGACATGCGCTGGTTTACGACCGCGCGCTGTACGCGCAATTCGCGGCCGCATTTCCGTTCGAGGAAACGCCGGACCAGTTGCAGGCCATCGAGGCGGTGATCGCCGATCTCGCTTCCGGAAGGGCGATGGATCGCGTGGTCTGCGGCGACGTCGGCTTTGGCAAGACCGAAGTCGCGCTGCGCGCCGCTTTCGTCGCCGCGACGGCCGGCAAGCAGGTCGCCGTGCTGGTGCCGACCACCCTGCTCGCGCAGCAGCACTATCAGAACTTCCGCGACCGCTTCGCCGACTGGCCGGTGCGCGTGGAAGTGATCTCGCGCTTCAAGTCGAAAAAGGAAACCGACGCGGCGTTGGCGAAACTGCGTGACGGCCAGATCGACGTGATGATCGGTACGCACCGGTTGCTGCAAGCGGACGTGAAGTTCAAGGATCTGGGCCTCGTCATTGTCGATGAGGAACACCGCTTCGGCGTGCGCCACAAGGAGGCGCTGAAGAAATTGCGCGCCGAAGTGGATTTGCTCACCCTGACTGCAACGCCAATTCCGCGCACGCTGAACATGGCGATGGCCGGCCTGCGCGACCTGTCGATCATTGCGACACCGCCCGAGCATCGACTGGCCGTGAAAACCTTCGTCACGCCGTTCGATGCTGCTACTGTGCGCGAAGCATTCCAGCGCGAGCTCGGGCGTGGC
>JAFEEK010000010.1 GCA_018241165.1 Pseudomonadota bacterium | reverse complement strand
TGACCGCGACGATCGGCGCCTTGTGATCCTCGCTGACGACAACGGTCAATCCATTCGGCAACGTGAATCGGGTGTAGGGAATATCCGGCGTGGTGGATGCAGCCTTGGCGTCGGCAACACCGACGCCCAGCGCGAATATGCCGGCGGCAAGCAGGGACAGGGGACGAAACATGGCGGTCTCCATCAAGATGAACGACCAGCCTAACCGCCACGGCGAGTACAGGCAAGCCGCCGAAAGTCATGTGCGTCGACGATCGCGCGTGCGCGTCACGAATCCTGGTCGGGATCCAGCTCATGCAAGCGGCGCGCATCGCCGAACACAAGACCGAGCGCCCGATCAGGCCAGATCTCCATGTAACTGAACAGCAATGCCAGCAGCGGCACCAGGACGATGACAAGAATTCCGCCGGCGAGGGCAAACATCGCAATGCCGCGCAACAGCAACAGGTACAGATCCCAGCGTGCGCGCTGTTTCAGATCGGTTTCGGGCATCGTGTCGTATCCGACGGCCAACGCTCGCCGAAAATGCATGACCGCGATCATGCCGAACGTGGCCCACAGACCGGGGCTATGGGCGATCTGCACCAGCAAGCCTGGGCCAAGCAGCATGTCATGCAAGGGAATCAGCGTGATCCAGTAGGGAAGCCCCAGCACGCCCAGCAAGAATGCCCAGGTCAGCACGCCACGAACCAGCGCCAGCACCGGGCCGTCGGGCTTTTGCCCAGGCTTGCGCGATTCGCGCAACGCGCGCGGGATCAATGCGGCGATGATGGCGGCCACCGCGACCAATCCATCGAACCAGTAGTTGAACACGGTCAGCGCCACCGACCAGCCGAAGGCATAGATGCCGACGACCGGTATCAGGTTGCGCGCCAGCACCAGCCACGCCCCGCGGTTCGCGGCGAATTCGCGCCAATGCTGCCGCAGCGACGGCAAGGCGATCGGGACGACGCGCTGTTGCGATTTCATGTTGGCACTGCCGTTGTGAATGCCGCCAACGCCTGCGCATGCAGCGCCGGGGTTCCGGCCAGTACGCTGGTCGTGTCGAGCGTCAGTTCGCGCCCGTCGAGGTCGCTGAAAACTCCGCCCGCCTCGCGCACGATCACGGCGAGTGCGGCGATGTCGAGGATGTTGACGTCGGATTCCACGACCAGATCGATGCGGCCGCTCGCGAGCAGGTGGTAATGCAGAAAATCGCCATAGCCGCGGATGCGGCCGCTGCGGCGGATCATCTCGCCCAGGACATTCCAGCGCGCATCGCGCGTCAGGGTTTTGACGTTGCCGATGGAAATCGCGGTGCCGGCGTCGAAAGTAAGCGCCGCCGAAACACGCATCGGCCTGCCATCGAGGAAGGCGCCACCGCCGCGTCGCGCCCATGTGGTCTCGCCGTACATGGGCGCGCTGGACACGCCCAGCACCAGTTCGCCGCGGTGCATCAGCGCGATCTGCGTCGAGAACATCGGATAGCCGCGCACGAAGGCCTTGGTGCCGTCGATGGGATCGATCAGCCAGAGGAAATCGCCAGCACCTTCACGGCCGAACTCCTCACCATAGAACGCATGCTCGGGATACGCCGAGCGCAAGACGTTCTTGATCGCGATTTCCGCTTCGCGATCGGCGACCGTCACCGGCGTCGCATCGGATTTGGTTTCGACAGCGACGCCATGCGCGTAGTGATGGCGGATCGCGTCCGCCGCCGCTTCAGCCGCCGCACGCGCCACGCCAAGCGCGCGATCGAGGAACGTCGCGTCGGGCTCGGTCATCAGAACACGTTAAAGAATCTGCCGTGGATGAGGAGCAACGTCGTGCTATCGCCCTGCGCCTGGCCGATGAAGCGCAACGCATCGAGTACCTGCGGGTTGCCATCGCGTGCGGCGAGTTTCGCCCTCACGTCGTAGCCGCCGGCGGCGATCGTGAACGTGCCGTCGAGTTGCAGCGGGCCGCCGAGGTCGCGTGCGCTTCCGGCGATGCCACCATCCGCCGCGCTGGCGAAGTCGACTTGCAGGTCGCCCAGCGAGGCCTGCGCAGCGCCAGCGACAGCCGCGTTGTGCCAGAGGATTTTCCCCCGCGCCGCCGTTGGCCACGCGCCTTGCACGCGCAACTGCGCGAGGTCGATGTCGATGTTGCCGAGCAGTTGCAGCATCGGGATGTCCAGCGCCGGCGCGGCGAGTGCGGCAGGCAGGCGGATGACCGCGCCGGTCACCCGCAACGAGCCGTCGGACTCGCGTTCGACCGCGCCGCTGCCGGTGACTTCGCCGCCACGGACATCCAGTTGCGCCGCGATGACGCCACGCGCCAGCGGCAACGGATGCAGATGCCAATCCAGTTCTCCCAGCGGGGTGCCGAACACGCTTGCGCTTGCCGCATGCCCGTTCCATATGCTGCCGCTCAGTCCATCGAGCTTCACCGCCCCTGCCCGGCCCGCGATGAAACGCCACGCGAACGATGCCGGGCAGGTCGCGATCGCAATCGCGGCAAGCGCACCCACCACAATGATGAAAAGTATAAAACGCCGCAAATGCTTCATTGTTTCGCGTCTTGCAAGGTC
>JAFEEK010000109.1 GCA_018241165.1 Pseudomonadota bacterium | reverse complement strand
GTGATGTATGTGCTGGACGAGCCTTCCATCGGATTGCATCAGCGCGACAACGAACGCCTGCTCGGCACGCTCACGCGCCTGCGCGATCTCGGCAACACCGTGATCGTGGTCGAACACGACGAGGATGCGATCCGCGCCGCCGATCACATCGTCGACATCGGCCCCGGCGCCGGCGTGCACGGCGGCGAGATCGTCGCTCAGGGCAAGCTCAAGGATGTGCTCAGCGCGAAGCGATCGCAGACCGGCGATTTCCTGTCCGGGCGGCGCTCCATCCCGGTGCCGCGCAAACGCCGCGCGCCGGATCCGCAATTGTTGCTGCGTGTGCTCGGCGCATCCGGCAACAATCTCAAGGACGTGGACCTGGAAATTCCCGCAGGCCTGTTCGTGTGCGTGACCGGCGTGTCGGGTTCGGGCAAATCCACCCTGATCAACGACACGCTGTTTCGCCATGCCGCGGCGGAACTCAATGGCGCAAACGAAAAACCTGCGCCATTTCGCAAGATCGAAGGCATGGAGCATTTCGACAAGGTCGTGGATATCGACCAGTCGCCGATCGGGCGCACACCGCGTTCGAATCCGGCGACGTACACGGGGTTGTTCACGCCGCTGCGCGAGTTGTATGCGCAGGTGCCCGAGGCACGTGCACGCGGCTATCAACCGGGGCGCTTCAGTTTCAACGTCAAGGGCGGGCGCTGCGAGGCTTGCGAAGGCGACGGCCTGATCAAGGTCGAGATGCACTTCCTGCCCGACGTCTATGTGCCCTGCGATGTCTGCCACGGCAAGCGCTACAACCGCGAGACTCTGGAAATCCTCTACAAGGGCTACACGATTTCCGACGTGCTGGAAATGACGGTCGAGGATGCGCTCAAGCTGTTCGAACCGATTCCCGCGCTGGCGCGAAAACTCGAAACGCTGATGGACGTGGGCTTGAGCTACATCAAGCTCGGCCAGAGCGCGACCACGCTGTCGGGCGGCGAGGCGCAGCGCGTGAAGCTGTCGCGGGAATTGTCCAAGCGCGACACCGGACGCACGCTCTACATCCTCGACGAGCCGACCACGGGTCTGCACTTCCACGACATCGAGCAGCTGCTGCGCGTGCTGCATCGCCTGCGCGACGACGGCAACACCGTGGTCGTGATCGAGCACAATCTCGACGTCATCAAGACCGCAGACTGGATCGTCGATCTCGGCCCCGAAGGCGGCGGCCGCGGCGGCAGCATCATCGCCACCGGCACGCCCGAGCAGATCGCCGCCGACAAGTCTTCGCACACGGGCCACTTTCTCGCCCGCGTGCTCGGCAACGGCAAACGCAAGGCAGCCGCATGACCAGCATCGACGAAGTGATTGCGCTGGTTCGTTCCTATCTGACATGACGAGGAAATCCGCATGAAATCCCGAGCCGCCGTCGCCTTTGCCGCAGGGCAACCGCTGAAGATCGTCGAAATCGACGTCGAACCGCCGCGCAAGGGCGAGGTGCTGGTGAAGATCAGCCACACCGGCGTCTGCCACACCGATGCGTTCACCTTGAGCGGCGACGATCCGGAAGGTCTGTTCCCCTGTGTGCTCGGCCACGAGGGCGCGGGCGTGGTAGTCGAGGTTGGCGAGGGCGTGACCAGCGTCAAGCCCGGCGACCATGTCATTCCGCTGTACACCGCCGAGTGCGGCGAATGCCTGTTCTGCAAATCCGGCAAAACCAACCTGTGCACTTCAGTGCGCGCCACCCAGGGCAAGGGCGTGATGCCGGATGGCACGACGCGGTTTTCGTACAACGGCAAGCCGCTGTATCACTACATGGGCTGCTCAACCTTCAGCGAATACACCGTGGTCGCGGAAGTGTCGCTGGCGAAGATCAATCCGCAGGCCAATCACGAACAGGTGTGCCTGCTCGGCTGCGGCGTCACCACCGGTCTTGGCGCGGTCAAGAACACGGCCAAGGTGCAGGCAGGCGACAGCGTTGCGGTGTTCGGCCTCGGCGGGATTGGCCTTGCGGTGATTCAGGGCGCAAAGCGCGCCAATGCTGGACGTATCATCGCGGTCGATACCAACCCGTCCAAATTCGACATGGCGCGCGACATGGGCGCCACCGATTTCGTCAACCCGAAGGATCACGACAAGCCGGTGCAGCAGGTGATCGTGGAGATGACCGGCTGGGGCGTGGATCATTCGTTCGAATGCATCGGCAACGTCAACGTCATGCGTGCGGCACTGGAATGCGCGCATCGCGGTTGGGGCCAGAGCGTGATCATCGGCGTGGCCGGTGCGGGACAGGAAATTTCCACGCGGCCGTTCCAGCTCGTCACCGGGCGCAAGTGGCTGGGCACCGCGTTCGGCGGCGTCAAGGGCCGCTCGCAATTGCCCGGCATGGTCGAAGACGCGATGCATGGCGAGATACGGCTCGCGCCGTTCGTGACCCACACGATGGGACTGGACGGCATCAACGAAGCGTTCGACCTGATGCACGAAGGCAAGTCGATTCGCAGCGTCGTCCACTTCTGATCCGTCAATCCACCATTCCGCTCACCGTTCAACTGAAGGAGATCGTCATGGCAAGCCCTGTTATTTCCGGCAACAGTGTCTTCTCGCATGTGTTTCTCGGCGCAGCGGATTTGCAAAAATCCAGCGCGTTCTACAATGCCGCGCTGGGCGCGCTCGGCATCAAGAACCTCGGCCCGTTCGGCGACAAGGTTTTTCTGTACGGGCGCGACAAGCCGGCGTTCCTCGTCGGCCTGCCCGGCAGCGGCGCAGCGCCTTCGAGCAATGGCGTGACAGTCGGCTTCGCCGCGTCTTCTCCCGCCGAAGTGGATGCGTTCCACGCCGCGGGCGTCGCCGCCGGCGGCAGCGATGAAGGCAAACCCGGCCCGCGCAGCCATCTGCCGGGCGCTTACGCCGCTTATCTGCGCGATCCGGCGGGCAACAAGGTCTGCGCGTACACGTTTACCTGACGATGGAACGCATCGAACATCGCGCCTGCAGCGG
>JAFEEK010000108.1 GCA_018241165.1 Pseudomonadota bacterium | reverse complement strand
CTTCCGGAAATCCGATCTTCGTTTTCGGGTCGCGCGTGGCCACGCGATAGCGGCAGGCCAGCGACAGTTCGGTGCCGCCGCCCATGCAAAAGCCGTGGATCGCGGCCACCGTGGGACAGCGCAGTCGCGCCAGGTTCTGGAATACGCGCTGGCCGTATTCGATGCTGCCGAGGACACCGCCCGGCTGGGATTCGAAACCCTCGAATTCGTGGATGTCGGCGCCGGCGATGAAACCGCTGGGCTTGCCCGAGCGGATCACCACGCCGCGCGGCGGCTCGAACGACAGGCGTTCGACGATCTGCGCCAGTTCGTCGAGCACGGCCCGGCTGAGCGCGTTGACGGATGCACCGGCGCGGTCCAGGGTCAGGACGGCGATGCCTTCGGCGTCGATTTCGGGTTTCCAGTGGGCGAAGCGCAAACCTTCGAACATGGCGGCCTCAAGCGGGCATCAGGTGAGGCCGCTATAATCCGCGCAAGCCGCACCTGCGGTCAAATAGGCGGTTCGCATTGCAGCTGCACCCGACCATCAATGCCAACGCGGCTGGGGAGGCCTTCGTCACACCGGCCTTGTTCGACCGCATCGTGCAATCGCCGCACAACCTCATCGCGATCCGCACCGCCGATGCCGATGACGTCGTCGCGCAGTTCCGGTTGCTTGCGCTGCGCACGGGTCAATCCGTGTACTACTGGCAGGAAGATGCAGGGATCACCTCGCTGCGCGAACGCGAGGTGCGCGTGCCCGGGTCCAAGCGCGCGACCGATGCGTTGCGCTACATCCTGCAAAGCCCGCAGTTCGGCGTATACCTGTTCACCGATTTTGCCGACCACCTGCGCCAGCCCAATACCGGGTTGTTGCGCCAGATTGCGCGTTCGCGCAGCGTGGCCGGGCGCAAGGTGGTTTTCGTCGGCGACGAGATCGCCATGCCGGATGGCATCGAAGCGCTGCTGGAAACGATCTCGCACCAGCCGGTCGCGGGCACGCGGCCGCGCCTGCGCGACGGGCGCTGGGTGGTGTGATGGCCGCGCAGCAGACCAATGCCGGTTCGGTACTGATCGTCACCACCCAGCGCGACGACCGTCGCGTGTTGTTCGACACCCTCGACGCGCAGAATTTCGAAGCCGTCTATACGGCCAAGGACTTGCCGCAGGCGCTGGCTTTTCTGCAGCAGGATCCGCAGATCGACGTGGTCGTGATGGAATTCCTCGGCGATGCGCGCGAGGCGGTGGCGTTTTGCACCCAGCTCAAGGGCGATGCGCGCCTGGCGCGGGTGCCGGTGATCGGCATCGTCGCCGCCGACACGCCGCAGCGACACTGGGACTGGTCGCGCGCGCCGGAAGGCGTCGTCGACTGGATTCGCAGTCCGGTCGACGCCAGCGAAGTGCTGGCACGCGTGCGCGGCGTCATGGCCAGGGCCGCTGCGGGCGGCGCTGGTGCGGCGTCTGCTGCCGCATCGATTGACCGCTACCGGTTCGCGTTCGAGGACAGTCTCGACGAAATCGTGTTGTCGGATCCGAAGAACGGCACCGTGATCGATGCCAACGCGACGTTCGAACAGCGCTCCGGCTTTTCGCGGGCGCAGTTGATCGGCCAGGCGCTGGATACGCTCGACACGGGGCGCGATCGCACGCAGCGCACGGCCCTGATGGCCACGCTCGCGCGCGAGGGCAGCGTGCAATACCGCTGCCAACGGCGGCGCGGCGACGGCGGCGCGCAGGCGCTGGATGCGCACATGCGTCTGGCCGTGCTCGATGGCCGTCTCGTGCACGTGACCGTATTCCGCGAACCTTCCGGCGCCAGCGACAGCCCGCGCTACAAGGCCGCGCTCGGCATGATCGCGGCGGCGGCGGAATCCGGCGGCGGCGACGAGGGCATCGCCCAGGTCGTCAAATTGCTGCGCGATTGGCTGGACCCGGATTTCGTGATGCTGGTCTCGGCACGTCCGGAAGAAGACGTCGAGGCGCAGCCGCTGCACACGTATTTCCGATCCAGCCTGCCGGCCGATGCGCCGGATGCGCTGAAGCAGCCGACCCTCAAGCGTGTACTCGATGGCGAATCGGTGCTGCACGGCGAGCACGCCGTGCAGGCACTGGCGCAGGATCCGTTCATCGAATTCTTCCGCTTCGATGCAGTGATCGGGCTGCCGCTGCGCGATGAGCGCCGCAGTACGCTTGGCGCCTTGCTGATCGCCCGTCGCCAGCCGCTGGCCGCCGATGACCTGGTCCTGGACACGTTGCGCACGATCGCGGCCCGCCTTGCGCTGGAGCTCGAGCTGCGGCGCTCGCGCGAGCAGGGCCGTGCCAAGGGCTTGCAGGATGCACTCACCGGATTGCCGAACCGGTTGCTGTTCAACGACCGCCTGGAGACGACGATCAAGGAAGCGCATCGTACCGGCGAGATGTTTTCCGTGCTGTTCGTCGACCTGGATCGCTTCAAGAGCATCAACGATTCGCTCGGCCATGGCGTCGGCGATGAAGTGCTGATCGCAGTGGCCAAGCGCCTGCGCGGCAGCGTGCGCGCATCCGACACGGTCGCGCGCTATGCCGGCGACGAATTCACCATGATCCTGCGCCACATCGTGCAGCGCGACGATGTCATGCGCATCGCCGAGAAAATCGTGCGCGTGATGGAAGTGCCGCTGACGCTTGCGGACGGCAGCGAATTGCACATCACGGCCAGCATCGGCGTGAGTTTCTATCCGGACGACGCGACCAATGCCGAGCGCCTGCTCAAGCACGCTGACGTGGCCATGTACAGCGCCAAGGGCATGGGCCGCAATAATTTCCAGACCTACGTGGCCGTACCCGAGGAATCGCACCAGCAGCGCCTTGCGCTGGAATCCAAGTTGCGCGTTGCTGAAAAGAACGGCGAGCTGCGCGTCTACTACCAGCCGCAGGTGACAACGTCCAGCGAGGACATCTCGGGAATGGAGGCATTGATCCGCTGGGAACATCCGGAACTGGGCATGATCAGCCCCGGGTTTTTCATTCCGCTGGCCGAGGAAAACGGCCTGATCGTGTCGATCGGCGAGTGGGTGTTGCGCACGGCCTGCGCGGATGCGCGCCGCTGGCAGGAAAAATACGGACTCAACTTGCGCGTCAGCGTGAATCTTTCGGCGGTGCAACTGCGCCAGGCCAGCCTGGTGGACGTGGTGGCCAGCGCGCTGTCGGAAACCGGCCTGGAGCCGACCCTGCTCGATCTGGAAGTCACCGAAAGCATCAACGTGAAGAACATCCCGAACCTGCTCGATACCTTGCAGCGGTTGCGCGACCTGGGCTGCCATATCGCGATCGACGATTTCGGCACCGGCCAGTCCTCGCTCGACTATATCAAGCGCTTTCCGGCCGATCGCATCAAGATCGACCAGACTTTCGTGCGCAACATCGGCGTGGATCCGGACGATGAGGCGATCGTGCGCGCCACCATCGGCATGGCGCACAACCTCGGCCGCAAGGTGGTCGCCGAGGGAGTGGAAATCGAGCAGCACCTGGATTTCCTGCGTGCGGAAGGCTGCGAAGAACTGCAAGGTTACCTGTTCTGCCGGCCGCTGCCGGCAGCCAGTTTCGAGAACCTGCTGGCCGAGCGCGAGCGCGTGTTCCAAAATGCGCTTGCGGGGGCGGCTGCGGTCTAGTGCGTTGCGCGCGCAGGCGAGTGAACTTGTTCGCCGCGGTTTTGTCTATGTGCCCGGCGTGACCGGGACGCCACTACAGGAGTAATGCCCGGATGGGCGACAACGAGTCGGACCTGGCCCTGGTCGAGAGGGTGCGCAAAGGAGAAAAACGTGCGTTCGACCTGCTGGTGCGCAAGTACCAGCACAAGGTGATCGGCGTGATTTCGCGCTACGTCTCGGACTGGAGCGAATGCCAGGACGTGGCGCAGGACGCGTTCATGCGCGCCTATCGCGCGATCGCGGCGTTTCGAGGCGACAGCCAGTTTTATACGTGGATGTACAAGATCGCGACCAATACCGCCAAGAACCACCTCGTCGCGCAGGGCCGGCGCCCGCCGGCGGGGGACATTGCCATCGACGATGCCGTCCAGCTCGACGGCGGCATGCGCCTGAAGGATCGCGCCACGCCCGAACATGAACTGATGCGCCAGGAAATTGAACAAACCGTGTTTGCCACGGTCGAAGCCTTGCCCGAAGACCTGAAGACCGCGATTACCCTGCGCGAGGTCGACGGATTGAGTTACGAGGAAATCGCCGAAAAGATGAACTGTCCGATCGGCACTGTGCGCTCCCGCATCTTCCGGGCGCGCGATGCGATCGACGAGAAGCTGCGTCCGCTGTTGTCGGACGCGAAGGTGAGCGAACCATGAGCCAGGCATTGCGCGAACAACTTTCCGCCCTGATGGACGGCGAACTGCCCAAGGACCAGATGCGTTTCCTGCTGCGCGGCATCGATACGGATGCGCAACTCGCACAGAGCTGGTCGCGCTACCAGTTGGCCGGCGCGGTGCTGCGGCGCGAAGCCGTGTTCGTCCCGGTCGATGCCGGTTTCGCCGATCGCGTGATGACAGCCGTGGCGGCATCAGCCCCGGGCGCTGGCCTTGGCCTGCGCGTGATGCGCTGGGCCGGCGGCGGCGCCATCGCCGCGGCGGTGGCGGTGATCGCCCTGGTCGGCACGCGGCCTTCGCTGCAATCCCCGACGCCAGCCGCCACCATCGCGTCGGTTCCGGCCATGCCGGCGCAGCGTGCGCAGAACGTGTTCATGCCGATCGCACCGAGTTTCGACTATGCGCAGCCGGCCAGTTTCGACACCAGCGTGATTTCGCTGCCGCGCTACGACCAGCGCATGCGTTATGCCGAAGGCTTGCTGTCGAATGCACAGGTGCAGGCGCCGTATGTGCTGCTGATCCAGCCGCCACAGGCACCTGCCGCGGCACCCTCGCAGCAGCGGTAGCTACCGATTTTCCGCGCACGACGGCGGCGGTTTCGCCGGGGTTGCGCACGCCACGAATCGACTGACATGAAGGATGTATCCATGCAAAAGTTCGCCATGTACAAGCTGACTTCCTTGTTCGCGCTGGCCTTGCTCAGCGCCGGCGCGTTCGCGCAACAACTGCCGGACTTCACCCAACTGGTGCAGAAAAATGCACCGGCCGTGGTCAACATCAAGGCCACGCATACCGGCAACGACGATGCGCAGGGCAACCAGATCGACCCGCAGGACGTACCGGAAATCTTCCGCCGCTTCTTCGGTCCGCAAGGTCCCGGTGGCGGGCATCCGCGCTTCGACGGCACGCGCGTGTCGATGGGCTCGGGCTTCATCATTTCCGCCGACGGCTACGTGTTGACCAACAACCACGTCGTCGATGGCGCGGACCAGATCACGGTGCGCCTGTCCGATCGCCGCGAACTCGATGCCAAGGTGATCGGCACCGACGTCGATTCGGACATCGCCCTGCTCAAGGTCG
>JAFEEK010000107.1 GCA_018241165.1 Pseudomonadota bacterium | reverse complement strand
TCCGACGTCGGCTTCGACGGCGCCACCTGCGGCGTGCTGAACCTGATCGGCAAGCAATCGCCGGACATCAACCAGGGCGTGGATCGCAAGAAACCCGAGGAACAGGGCGCCGGCGACCAAGGCCTGATGTTCGGCTACGCCTGCAACGAGGCGCCGGAATTCATGCCCGCGCCGATCTACTACTCGCATCGCCTCGTCGAACAGCAGGCCAAGGTGCGCAAGGCCGGCAAGCTGCCGTGGCTGCGCCCGGACGCGAAATCGCAGGTCACGCTGCGCTACGACAACGCGCACAAGGTCATCGGCCTTGATGCCGTGGTGCTGTCCACGCAGCACGATCCGGACATCAAGCATGCCGACCTGGTCGATGGCGTGCGCGAGCTCGTACTCAAGCCCGTGCTGCCGAAAAAGTGGCTCGACGCGCTGCCGAAAAGCAAGGTGCACATCAACCCGACCGGCAAGTTCGTGATCGGCGGGCCGGTCGGCGACTGCGGCCTGACCGGACGCAAGATCATCGTCGACACCTACGGCGGCATGGCCCGCCACGGCGGCGGCGCGTTTTCGGGCAAGGATCCGTCCAAGGTCGACCGCTCGGCCGCGTATGCCGCGCGCTACGTCGCCAAGAACATCGTCGCCGCCGGCATCGCCGACCGCTGCGAGGTGCAGGTGTCCTACGCCATCGGCGTGGCCGAACCGACCAGCATTTCGGTGACCACGTTCGGTACCGGACGCATCGACGACGACAAGATCGAAAAGCTCATTCGCAAGCACTTCGACCTGCGTCCGTACGGCATCATCAAGATGCTCGACCTGATCCATCCGATGTACCAGCACACCGCCGCCTACGGCCACTTCGGCCGCAAGCCGCACAAGGTCACGTACAAGGACGGCGCCGGCAAGACCCAGACCGCCACGGCGTTCTCGTGGGAAAAAACCGACCGCGCCGACGCGCTGCGCGCCGCGGCGAAGATCAAGTAATGCTTTTCCTTCCCCCACCTGCGGGGGAAGGTGGTCGAAGACCGGGTGGGGGCAAACGAAAATCAAGAACGGGCCGCGCAAACGGCCCGTTTGCGTTTTCAGCAGCCGCCTAACGCTTCTTCCGCAACGGAGCAGGTAACAGATCGTCAAGGTCGATTTCCGGCGCCAGCTTCGCCAGCGCAGCACGTCCGCTCAATGCACGCGTGCGCCAGCCTGGCCCACGCGCGAGCAATTCGCGCCAGGCCTCGCGCACGTCGCGATCAGAACGCTCGCCGTAGACGGCCAGCAACGCCGCGCTCTGGCGCAGATCCTTGTTCGACTTTGCCGCCCGCGTCGCACTGCGTTCACCGGCGACGATGAGTTTGTGCAACGCGTAGCGTGCCGGATGCGGCACATTGACAAGCACCGCGCCGTCGTTGCAAAACAACACCGCCTGTTGCGTATCCTGCAGCAGGTATTCCATGAACTTCAGCGGTTGCAGCAGAATGCCAAGCTGCTTGTGCCGATACGGCTCGCTCCCGCCGCGATGCAGTGTGGTCAGAAAATCGAGCTGGAAGTCGGGATCGCGCTCGCTCAGCCACGACGCGCCGGCTTTGCCGTCGGAACTCGTCAGCGGCAGAAATCCCATTTTCAACGACTCGATCGCCGCGCGCGTATCGATTTCCAGATTCGCCGGCAGCGCGATTTCCAGACTTTTCCCGGCGTGCGCAAAATCGACGTCCTGCGTACGCGACGCATCGCCCCAGCGCGCACCGAGCATGTTGCCGAACGCCAAAAACGCATGCGTGCCCACGAGTACGCCACCGGTCTTGAAGAATCCATGATCGGCAAGTCGCGCCACGACGCGAAAATGCGGCAACAACATGCCGCCGCAGCCGAGCACGATGGCCGCCCGCGCCAGCGGCTCCAGCGCTTGCAACGCACGCGCATCGTCGCGCCGCTCGATCAGTTGCAGCACATGCGGCGAATCCGGCCCGACGTAAATCTGGCGCAACTTGCCGCCGGCGCTGAACTGGAAATACCAGTACTTGCGGCCCTTCACGGTCTTGGCCGCGAACGAGCCGCGCAGGTTGGCGACCGAACGCGTCAACTCGACTGCCTGCGCGGCATCGAACAACTGCGCATAGGCGGCCTGTGCGGATGGCGACAGCGCGATATAACGAGAAGCTGGTTGGCTCATGGCTGTTATACTAACTTAATGTGACGGCTAGTATAACCACAAAGTTATACTAAATAAATACCATGTTTAGTATAACCGCTGATAAAACCGACCCGCACCGGCGGGATACGCCGCTGCGCGGCTGCTGCCGCCCTACACTCTGAAAGCCCCCGGTTCTGCCCGCTTACGCCAGTCGATCGGCGGCAATCCAAACGCTTCACGCACGCGATCCGTCGGAGCGCCGATGTGTTTGGGATTGCAGACAATCGTGCTCGTCAGTCGTTGGGTCAGCGCGACCGCGGAAAATGCGAGTCTCTCGCGCAGATCGAGTTCGACCTCGAACGTGTACTGGTTGAGTGTACCGAGTACCGACTTCGAGTTCGTCGCCGCCAAGCGCATGGATTCCATTGTGTGGGCTTCTTCCGCTGCCAGATCGGCCGGCACACCGATGAATTGCAGCGTGTTGAACAATCGTTGCGCGATGCGCAATGGGATATCCGCATACGGCGCGGCATCGACAACGATGCCGAAGCGCGTTGCGTCGTTGACCGCAATGACGAGCTGGGTGCGCGACACGCGGATCAGATTCGCATGCCAGTCGCCCAAGCGACTTGTCGCCGGCGCAGGATTAGCGACTGGCGTCGCCTTCATCGCTTTGAGCAGCTTGGCCGTGCAGCGCAGCGCAGTCACCGCGCCGCGCCCTTCATCGCTTCCACAATCGCCTGCGTGTCCACGCTCACGCGCGTGACGCGGGCGAGCAGGTCGATGACCTTGTCCTTGTAGTCGGCAAAGCGGTAGGTGTTGAATTTGGCGCGGATGGTCGGGTCCTTCGGCGTTTTTTCCTTGTACTGATCCAAAATCCATTCCAGCGCGCTGCGGTTGCCGAGTTTGTAGTCCCAGGCTTCGGGTGGAATTGCGTCCAAGGTCGTTTCCGAATCCAGCGCGATGGAACCGGTGTCCTTGTTCGCTTTGAGCAACGCTTTCGGAGTGGCACCGTTCTTGCGCGCTTTTTCGTCGTGCGTGTCGATGCGCGCGAGCGGCCAGGGTTCGATGGATTCGTAACCGATGTGCAGCGCCATCAGTTGCCGGCCCCAGTCGGCCCACTGCCAGAAGTCGGGATAGAACGGGATGCGCGGGAATTCGCGCTTGAGGTTCTGCGCGTATTTTTCGCGGTAGACGGGATCGTGCAGGACGGCGTAGACATAGTGGAAAATATCTTCCTTGCCGATTGCCAG
>JAFEEK010000106.1 GCA_018241165.1 Pseudomonadota bacterium | reverse complement strand
GGAACCCGCTCGCGTCGATCCATTGTTTGGTGTTGCCGCCAAGGCGATGCGCAATCGTGTCGAGATTTGCCGTATCCGTGGCAATCAGGTCGATGGCGCCGCGGCCGGCGGTTGTCAATCCATGCATTGTCGATTCCTCAAGATGCCGTCGATTCAAGGTGTTATACCAATGATTTGCGACGTTACATCCGATAAAGCAGGGACTATGCCAATGCGCGGCCGACGACAGGCGACATAGCGGGTTGCAGCAGCTTTTCGGCCAGCTCGTGCAAGTCCCTGACGTGGATATGTGGCGGCGCAGCGCCGGTCCACGGCGCATCGTTGCGATTGAGCCACCCGCTTTTCAGACCGGCGGCATTCGCGCCGGCGACATCGAGCTGCGCATCGTCGCCGACGTGCAAAACCGCGTCGGCGGGCAGATTCAGGCCCGTGCAGGCAGCGCGGAAGATCGCGGGATCGGGCTTGCCCACGCCGCAGTCGCGTGCGCTGATGCTGAAGCGGAAGAAATGGTCCAATCCGATGCGGCGCAGGTCCGCGTTGCCATTGCTCAGCGATACCAGCGGATACCGCGCGGCCAGCCGTTCCAGCGCCGGCAACGCGTCTGCATAGCATTCCACTTCGTTGCGCGCGGTGAAGTATTCGGCGTAGGCAGCATCGACATGCGCCATCGTGTAGCCGTGCGGGATCAGCGCGCGCTCCAAGGTCAGGCGGCGCTGCTCGGTGAAATCATGGGCCAGGTGCGGATGCTCCATCGCGACGCGCTCGCGCAGTTCGCGCATGGCCAGGATCGGGTATGCCGCCGCCGCGCGCGGGCAATGGATCTGCAACCACGCGTCCAGCCGTTCCTCGGCGCGCACGATCACCGGTTCGATCGGCCACAGCGTGTCGTCGAGGTCCAGCGTGATCGCGGCGATTTCCATCTCAGCCGCCGTCATCCGCGGGCGGATCCGCCTTGGGCTGCTTGGCGGCCTTCAGGCGTGCGGCTTCGATTCTGGCCTGCTGCGTCTCCGGCGCGGTCGGCGCCGAGCGGGTCAGGTAGTCCAGCGTCGCGTTTGGCGCCGAAACCGGCCGGCCCTGCACGGTCAACATGGGCGGTTTCAGGCGTTCTTCGACGAACGCGATGCGCGCATCCTGCTTGCTCGTCGACAGGTCGGGCGCGTCCGAGTTCGGCACCAGGCCCTGCTCGCGCAGGACCGCCTTGCCGGCGTCGCTGTCCGCGAACGCGACGAATTTTTCCACTTCGGCATTGTGCACGCCGTCGCTGCGCGCGGCGAGGTAGATCGCCGAATACAGCGGATAGGAACCGTCGGCGATGCTGGCCGTCGATGCACGCACGCCTTCCACGCTGAGCATTTTCACCTTGGGGTTGTGCGCAACGCCCGACAGCGTACTCATGCCCAGGCCGTTCGCATTCAGCTCGATGTCTTCCTCGAGCTTTTCGGTGTTCACGTACATGCGCGACACCGAAACGTTCTGGTCGCCATAGTGGAACAGCAGCAGGCGCGTGGAATATTCCACGCCATCCAGCGGCGCGGCGACGCCGTCCAGATTGATCGGCGCATCCTTGCCGCCCAGATCCTTCCAGTTCGTGATCCGCCCCAGATAGACGTCGTGCAACTGCCTGAGCGTGATGTTGCTGACCGGGTTGGCCGCTTCCACGATCGGCACCAATGCATCCCAGGCGACCGGATAGAAATTCGTGCCCTGCTCCTCGGCGCGGCCCGGCATCGCCGGGCGCGCGCTGGCGGCGACATCGGCGGTACCGGCATGCACGGCATCCAGGCCGGAAATCGTGCTGAACGGCTGCACGGTTACCCGGCCGTCGCCGGCCTTCTCGAACGCCTTGGCCAGGGCCTCGTAAATGCGGGTCGTCGAATGATCGCCACGCAGGATGATGCTCGGCCCGACCGGCGCCTTGGCGGCCTTCGCGGAAGGCGCGTGCGACTTGGCGGGAGCGGCGGCCAGTGCGCCGCCAGCGAGGACAAGGCAAAGCAGCCCGAGACTGCGGGCGATGGAGCGAATCGACACGATCGAATACCTCAGCGAATACGGATGAAGCGGGCGTCGATTATAGTCCCGGATGCTTCAGCGCAGCGGCACGAACAGCGCATCGCGACCACGCACGACCGACAACAGCGCCTGGCCCGGAAAGCGCCGCAGCAGCCCATGCAAGTCATTCAGGCCGCCGACATCGGCCTGGTTGACGCCCACGATCAGGTCGCCGGGGCGAAGGCCGTTTTTCTGGGCGCGGCTGCCGCCGGCGATGCGATCCACGCGCACGCCGGCCAAACCGTCGCGGCGGGCATTGGGATCGGCTTCGGACAACTGCGCCCCAAGCAACCGGGCATCGATACTGGCGCCTTCGGCGCTGGCGGTCTTGTCCGCATCGAGCCGGGCGGCGACATGCAAGGTCTTGCCATCGCGCAGCAGCTCCAGCGTCACATTCGAACCCACCGGCAGGATGCCTTGCGCATTCATCAGATCTGCGGCGCTGCGCACCGGCTTGCCTTCGACGGCGGTCACCACGTCACCGGGCGCAACCCCTGCAGCCGCTGCCGGGGAGCCGCCGCGCACGCGCGTGACCAGCGCGCCGGCGCCCGCATCCATGCCCAGCGCGGTGCCGATGTCGGGAGTGATGTCCTGCGCGGAAAGCCCGAGCGAACCGTGCGCAACGGTGCCCGTTGCGATGAGCTGGCGCATGACCTGGCTCGCAAGGTTGGCGGGAATCGCAAAACCGATGCCGACATTGCCGCCGGACGGCGAATAGATTGCTGAATTGATCCCGACGAGTTCGCCGCGCAAGTTGACCAGGGCGCCGCCGGAATTGCCCGGATTGATCGACGCATCGGTCTGGATGAAGTTCTGGTAGCCCAGGCCGCGCAGGCCGCTGCGATTGAGCGCCGAAACGATGCCCGACGTCACGGTCTGGCCGAGGCCGAACGGATCGCCCAGCGCGACGACGAAATCGCCGACGCGCAACTGGCGTGAATCGGCCAACGACAGGGCGGAAAGGTTTTCCGCAGGAATCCGGATCACGGCGATATCGGTATCCGGATCGGTACCGACGACTTGCGCCTTGAGCGTGCGCCCGTCGTGCAGGGTCACGGCGATGTCGTCCGCGCCGGCGATGACGTGGTTGTTGGTCAGCACGTAGCCCTTCGCCGCGTCGATGATGACGCCCGAGCCCAGGGACTGCTCGATGCGCTCGCGCGGCATGTCCGGCATGCCGAAGAACTGGCGGAAGAACGGATCTTCCATCAGCGGGTTGCGCACCCGCACCCGGGTCTTGGAATTGATGTTGACCACCGCCGGCATGACCTTGGCCAGCATCGGTGCCAGCGATGGCAGCGGCTGGCCGTCGACCGCGACCGGCAAGGTGCCGGCCGAGCTCGTTTCCGGACGCAGGCCGGTCCACAAGGCAACGGCCGCAAGCACGGCGAAAACAGCGCCAAACAGGGGAATCCGCGGTCGAATCGACATGGTGAAGTCCTCAAATTGAAGTAAATCGGTGCCGCAACAGACCATTTTTGGGCAAAACGGTTTCGTGATCGCCATGATCCACCACAGGCCGTGCCGGAGGTTCGTTTGGCCGCGCATGCCAATCTTCGCGTGTGGCTCGAAAATTCCTTCGCAATCGCTTGAAAAACCGGAATTAAAAAAATCTTTTGACAAGGCCAATTCGATGGCGTAACTTCCCATATCGAACACAACATCTTGTGTTCGAACGCGACGGGTAGGCCCAAATCATGGGGTTTGGCAATCGGCACGGTGACCCGCTCGCAGCGGGCCGGAGAGTCGAATAACGGCGAGAAATCAACGCACAGCGCATGCCCCGGGCATCCACCCGGCATAGCGCCGACGGGACGTTTTTCGCTGTAACGCAGCGGATGCGCAGCGGTCAAAAAGAAATGAAAAAGCAGCGGCACATTGCAACACTTAGGGAGAGCAACAAGAAAATGAGCACCGTGCGTATCGAGGCCCTGAACCGTGACGCGGCCGCGCCCATCCCCATGCAACCGGCATCCCGGGACATCTGGGACAAGAAATACCGGCTCAAGACCAAGCAGGGC
>JAFEEK010000105.1 GCA_018241165.1 Pseudomonadota bacterium | reverse complement strand
GTGCGTGCCGATGACGACCTGCGCGCGACGTGCTTCATCATTGCCGGCAATTTGTGCCAGCGCCGCAGTGCGCGCCTTGCCCTTCAATTTTCCGGCGAGCCAGACGACTTCGACGCCGAGCGGTTCCAGCCAGTTGCGGAAATTCCGGTAGTGCTGTTCGGCCAGCAGTTCGGTAGGCGCCATGAGTGCGGACTGCTTGCCGGATTCCACTGCGGCCAGCGCAGCCAACGCAGCGACGACCGTCTTGCCCGAACCGACATCGCCTTGCACCAGCCGCAACATCGGCGCGGATTTGCCGATATCGCGCGCAACCTCTGCCGTCACGCGCTGCTGCGCACGCGTCGGCGCGAACGGCAGGCTGGCGAGAAAGCGTTTGCGCAGGTCGCCGTCGCCACGCAGTACCGGCGCCGCATGCTCGCGGATGCGCGAGCGCAGGCGCTTCAGGCTCAGGTGCTGGGCGAGCAGTTCTTCGAACGCCAGGCGCTGTTGTGCCGGATGGAGCCCAAGCGCCATCTGCGCCAGATCCGCATCCGGAGGCGGACGATGCGCGTACAGCAATGCCGCGCGCAGCGACGTCACTTTGTATACTTTGCGCAGTTCCGCCGGCAGCAGTTCCAGTTTTGCGTCCTGCGGCAGGCGTTGCAGCGCACGCGCGATCACGCCGGCCAGGCGCGGCGACGAAAGTCCTTCCGTCACCGGATACACCGGCGTGAGACAGTCTTCCACCGCCGAGGCGGCATCATCCGTCACGCGCCGATATTGCGGATGCACCATCTCCAGCCCGTGCTGTCCACGGCGCACCTCGCCATAGCAGCGCAGGCGCGTGCCGACGATGAGCTGGTTCGCCTGCGCGACGTTGAAGTGGAAGAAGCGCAGCAACAATGTTGCATGCGAATCGTCGCCGATCGCCACGCGCAATTGCGGGCGATAGCGAAACCCGCGTTCGACGGCTTCGACGCGGCCTTCCACCTGCGCTGCCGCGCCGGGTTGCAGGTCGCGGATCGGCGTCAGGCGCGTGCGATCTTCGTAGCGCAGCGGCAGGTGGAACCACAAATCCTGCACTGAGCGCAGACCGAGGCGTTCCATCGTTTTCGCCAGCGCCGGGCCGACGCCGGCGAGCGAAGTCACCGGCTGCGCGGAATTATCGGTGGCAGGTGCAGATTCGCGCATGCGCGGCGCGACGCGTTCTAGTCGAACACCGCGATCATGTCGATTTCGACCTGAGCGTTCAGCGGCAGCGACGCGACGCCGATGGTCGAACGCGCCGGATACGGTTCCGCGAAATATTCCTTCATCACCGCATTGACCGCGGCAAAGTTCGCAAGATCGATGAGGTAGATTCCCACGCGCGCAACGTTGGTGAAATTCGCGCCCGCCGCGGCGGCGACCGCCTTCAGGTTCTCGAACACGCGCCGCGCCTGCGCGGTGATGTCGCCCGGCACCAGCGCGCCGGTGGCCGGATCGATCGGCGTCTGTCCGGAAAAATACAGCGTGTTGCCGCAGCGCACGGCCTGCGAATACGGGCCGATGGCCTTGGGGGCGTTGGAAGCAGAGATGATTTGGCGCATGGGATGTCCGTTGTAGTGGCGTCCTGCCGCCTGGATTCCGGCCAATCCATGGCCGGAATGACGAGTTTGAATTCTAAGGGTAACGGTATACCCCGTGCACCACCGCCGCATTGCGCACGCCGCGCATGACATCGGCCAGATGCTTGCGGTTGCGCACTTCGATGGTGAACATCAGCGTCGAGGTTTGCTGATCCCGTTCCTGGTATTCGACGTTCTCGATGTTGGAATTGCGTTCGGCGATGGCGGATGCGACCGTGGCCAAAACGCCGGGTTTGTTGTCGACGACGATGCGCAAGCGTGCGCGATAATCGCCGGTCACGTCGCGGTCCCAGTCGATGGCGACGATGCGCTCGGGCGTCTTGCGGTATTCGGGCATGTTCGGGCAATCCATGCGATGCACGACGACGCCCTTGCCTGCCGACAGGTAGCCCGCGATCTCGTCGCCGGGCACCGGATTGCAGCAGTTGCCGAAGCTGAGCACGCCGCGCTCGGCGCCGCTGATCAGGATTTTTTCCTGCGCGTGCGCTTCGTGCGGCAACAGGTCCTGCGCACCGCCGATTGCCTGCGCCAGTTGCGCGGCAACCTGGTCCGGCATGCGGTTGCCAAGTGCGATGTCGGACAACAATTCTTCAAGTCGTTTGTAGCGCGCGTCGGCGAGGAACCGGTCCAGCGCTTCGCCGGAAATCGCGTCGAGACTCGTACCGCGGGCATCCAGCGCGCGATCGAGCATGCGGTGGCCGAAATCCACCGCATCTTCGTGTTGCAGGTGCTTGAGGAAATGCCGGATCGCCGTGCGCGCCTTGGCCGAGGCCACCCATTCCAGCCATTGCGGCGTCGGCGCGGCCGACGGCGCGGTGATGATTTCGACCGTCTCGCCGGAATTCAGGCGCTGGCGCAGCGGCGCAAGGTTGCCATCCACGCGCGCGGCCACCGCGTGACTGCCGACGTCGGTGTGCACGGCGAAGGCGAAATCGAGCGCCGTGGCATTGCGCGGCAAGGCCAGAATCCGTCCCTTCGGCGTGAACAGGTAGACCTCGTCCGGGAACAAATCCACTTTTACATTTTCGAGGAACTCGATCGAGGACGCTTCGCGGGTCTGCTCGTCGACCAGGCCCGCGACCCACTCGCGCGCGCGTGCCTGCGCGGCGGTGGCCGGTTCCGACGAGGTCTTGTAGACCCAATGCGCGGCGACGCCGCGCTCGGCGACCTGGTCCATTTCTTCGGTGCGAACCTGGATTTCGATCGGCGCGCCGAACGGGCCGAACAGCACGGTGTGCAGCGACTGGTAGCCGTTCGCCTTGGGGATCGCGATGAAATCGCGGAAGCGGCCATCCAGCGGCTTGTACAGTGCATGGATCGCGCCCAGTGCGCGGTAGCAATCCATCGTCGTCGCGACGACGACGCGGAATCCGTACACATCCATGACCTGCGCGAAGCTTTTGTGCTGGGCGCGCATCTTCGTGTAGATGCTGTAGGGCGATTTGATCCGGCTGGCGACGCGATGCGGGATTTTTTCCTGTTCCAGTCTTGCGCCCAGCGCGGTTTCGATCTTGCCCATCGCCTCGCGGCGGTTGCCGAGTACGTTCTTGATGCGCGCGGCGATGGTGCGGTAGCGATCCGGGTACAGGGCGCGGAAGCCCAGGTCCTGCAATTCGGCGCGGGTGCGGTTCATGCCCAGGCGCTGTGCGATCGGCGCGTAGATGTCGAGCGTCTCGCGCGCAATGCGGCGGCGCTTTTCCGGCGCCATCGCGGCGAGCGTACGCATGTTGTGCAGACGGTCGGCAAGCTTGATCAGGATCACGCGCAAGTCGCGCGCCATGGCCAGCAGCATCTTGCGAAAGCTTTCGGCCGCGGCTTCGGCCACGCTGCGGAAGCGCAGCTTGTCGAGTTTGGTCACGCCATCGACGAGCTCGGCCACGGTGGCGCCGAACTCGGATTCGATTTCCGCGCGCGACAGCGGGGTGTCTTCAAGCGTGTCATGCAGGATCGCGGCGATGATCGTTTCCGCATCCATGCCGATCTCGGCAAGGATGCCGGCGACCGCGACCGGATGGGTGATGTAGGGCTCGCCACTCTGGCGCTTCTGCCCCTGATGCGCACGCGCGCCAGCCTGGTAGGCGCGGCGCACGCGCGCGATCTGATCCGGTGGAAGATAGGCGCCGAGGCGTTGCTCCAGCGCTTGCACGTCGGCAGGGATGGCTTCCCGCGTCGCCGTGCTCATGATCGTGCCGTGCGGATCAGCGCGTCCGGCGATGACAACAGCCGATCACGGAATGGCTCACAGGTCGTCGCCGCCTTTCAGGTCGTCGTCTACCTCGGCCGCAGCCCATTCCAGGGCTTCGCGTTCCTTGCGCTCGCGCTCGGCGCGATCGATCTGGTCGATCATCTCGTTGCTGACCTTGCGCCCGGCGATCTCACGCAGCGCGACCACGGTCGGCTTGTCGTTGCTGGCGTCCACGAGCGCATCGGCGCCCTTGGCCACCTGGCGCGCGCGGCGCGTCGCCATCAGCACCAGTTCGAAGCGGTTATCCACCACTTCCAGGCAATCTTCCACGGTAATGCGTGCCATAAAATCCTCAAAATCGAAAGCAATTCATACTATTACACGAAGTACATTGTAACTGCCGTACCCGGTCCGGCGCAAACCGGCCGCCTGAACAAGGGCTGGCCAAAGGTGAAATGTTGCCGTGCAATATGCCCCGCGCATACGGTAGGCTTGCGCTTCCCCTTGTCTTCGCATCACCACATGTTTTCGATGCAATTGCGGAAAATCGCGATTCCCGGCCTCGTCGCCGCCGTGCTGGCCGGCTGCGCCACGCCGATGCCGCGCAAGGACGATCCGCTGGAATCGTTCAACCGCAAGATGTATGCATTCAACGATTTCGCCGACCGCGTAGCAATCCGGCCGGTGGCAGTTGCCTATCGCAAGGTGACGAACCCGAC
>JAFEEK010000104.1 GCA_018241165.1 Pseudomonadota bacterium | reverse complement strand
GTGTCGGTGCGCAGTACTTCCAGATTGGAGCGCTCTTTCGCCGGCAAATCCGAAGCCAGGCGCACCGATTTGATCGGTACCGGGTGTTCGGTCTTGGTGTAGAAACCCAGGTCGCCGTGTCCGCGCGGCAGGCTGGAAAGGAACTCCATGCCCTGCACCACGCGCCCAGCCACGGTGATGTTGCGATCCAGCCAGCGCGCAGAAGATGCGATCACGGCATACAGTTCCGCGCCGTTGCCGGAATCGGCGGCGACATCGCGGCCGACGCCGATCGTGCCGTAGCAGTGAGTCAGCCATGCCTGATGCGTTTTCAGATCCATCGCGGCGGGGAATCCATATGCGAATCCCGACTGCGGCGCCCAGCCGTCGCGATCGGGCAAGGGCGTGAAGGTGAAGTCCTTGCCCGGAGCGATCTCGAATTCCGCCGGCACCTTTGCCGATGCCTTGCCCAGCGAGCGGCGCCTGGCCGCGTCGTCCGCGTTCGGATCGCCCCACTGCGCGACGTAGTTGTCCTGCACGCGCAACACGTCCAATCCATCAAAGTATTTTTCGCGCACCAGGGTTTTTATGTTCGCGACGGTTTTCGGCGCAAACTGCGGCGCCAGTTCGATCACCACACGGCCCTGCGGCAATTGCAGGTACAGCGTGTTCTGCGGATCGAGCACGCGCCAGTCGGACGGCTTCGACGCCGCCAGCACCTGGTCCATGGTCGGTGGTTTTGGCGCATCCGCGGCGAAAGCGACTCCGCTCGACAAAAGAATCCCGGACGCGAGGACGCAGCGGATGGCAGTGGCGGCTGGCAGTGGTATTCGTAGTCTCATGCGATCTAGTATGCCGCATCGACGCGCACGGGTGAAACCAAGGAACCCGGCGCACGCATCTTCCGCTTCAATGGACACCAAGGGGAAAGCCATGAACCGTTTGTTTGCATTTGCCGCAGGCTGCATTTTCTCGATCGCCGCGTTCGGCGCGACGCAAGCTTCAACGCGTGATTTCACGCTGGAGCAAACGCTCGCCTACCCGTTTCCGCTGGAACTGAAAGCGGCGGCGCACGGCGATCGCATTGCCTGGGTCATCAATCGCACCGGCGTGCGCAATGTCTGGATCGCGCAGGCGCCCAAGTTCGAGCCGCACCAGGTCACGCGCTTCACCGGCGACGACGGGCAGGAGATCACCCAGCTCACCTTTTCGCCCGATGGCATGCACCTGGTGTTCGTGCGCGGCGGCGACCACGACGCGAATTGGCCGGTGAAGGATCCTCCCGACGCGGCATCCGATCCGCTGGAACCGAAGATCATGCTGTGGGCCGTGGATCAGCAAGCCGGCACGTCACGCGAACTCGTCGAAGGCGATGCGCCGGCAATCTCCTCGACGGGCGAATTGGCTTACATCAAGGACGATCAGGTCTGGACGGCATCGCTGGCGGCCTCTAGCCAAGACAAACCCAGGCGCCTGTTTTTCGACCGCGGCAAGGACGGCAGCCTGCACTGGTCGCCGGACGGCAAGCGCCTCGCCTTCGTGTCCAATCGCGACGACCACGCCTTCATCGGCGTGTTCACGGACAAGGATGCGCCGATCCAATACCTCGCGCCTTCCACCGGCATGGACGCCTCGCCGCGCTGGTCGCCGGACGGCGCACGCATCGCCTACACCCGCCAACCCGGCAAGGGCGGCGTCCCGCAGCCGATCCTGACACTGACGCCGCAGCCGTGGTCAATCTGGATCGCCGATGCACAAACCGGGCACGGCAAGGCGATCTGGCAGGGCCCCGATACTTTGGTCGGTTCGTATCCGCAAACCCAGGGCGAGGCGAACCTGCACTGGGCCGGCGACGGATCGCGACTGGTGTTTCTCGCCAATCTCGATGGCTGGCCGCATTTGTATTCCATCCAGAGCTCCCCCCATCCGCCTTCGGCCCCTTCCCCCGCAAGCGGGGGAAGGGAAAATCCAACTCCCTTGTTGCTGACGCCCGGCGCATTCATGGTGGAAAGCGTGGTGATGGCGCCGGATGGCCGCTCGGTCATCTACAGCGCCAATACCGGGTCGACCAAAGACGATGGCGAGCGCAGGCACTTGTTTCGCGTTGCCGTCGATCGCGCGCAACCGAAACCCCTGACCTCGGGCGCGAATATCCAGACCTCGCCCGCTGCGGCTGGCGCAGCGATCGCCTACATCGATGCCGGTGCAAAACGTCCGCCGCTGGTCAACGTGATGGACGCCAATGGCGGCGACCAACGCAGCCTGCAACCCGAGCTGATTGCGAAGGATTATCCGTCTGCGCAATTCGTGGTTCCGCAGGCCGTGTCCTTCAAGGCCGCCGACGGCACGCTGGTCCATGGACAACTTTTCCAACACGAGACAAGCCACAACCAGCCCGGCGTGATCTTCGTGCATGGCGGACCACCGCGGCAGATGCTGCTCGGCTGGCACTACATGGATTACTACTCGAACGGTTACGCGGTAAACCAGTATCTGGCCGCGCATGGCTTCACGGTGCTATCGGTGAACTACCGGCTCGGCATCGGCTACGGCTTCGCGTTCCAGAATCCCGAACACTGGGGTCCGACCGGAGCGTCGGAATACCAGGACGTGGTCGCCGGCGCGAAGTTCCTGCAGCAGGTGCAAGGCGTCGATGCCGCGCGCATCGGCATCTGGGGCGGTTCCTACGGCGGCTATCTCACCGCACTGGCGCTGGCGCGCAACTCGGACATCTTCAAGGCCGGCGTCGACCTGCACGGCATCCACGACTGGTCGCGCATCATGGATGAGATGGCGACGTTCAATCCGCTCACGCGCTATGAACAAGGCGACTACAAGGATGCGATGAAGGTCGCGTGGGATTCCTCGCCCGATGCCGACATGGCGAAATGGAAATCGCCGGTGCTGCTGATCCAGGGCGACGACGATCGCAACGTGCATTTCTTCCAGATGACGGACGTCGTACCGCGCCTGCGCAAGCACGGCGTGCCGTTCGAGGAGATGGTCCTTCCCGATGAGATCCACGGCTTCCTGCGCCATGCGGCATGGCGCAAGGCCGACGCCGCGACCGTGGATTTCCTGCAGCGCAAGCTCGGCGCCGCGAACCACGGCGGCGAATGACTCACCCGGCGCGCGGAACGGCAATCCCGCGCGCCGCGTTTCATCAGCGGTGCTTGAGCAGCGCCGTGATCACGTCGAGTTCGGCGCGATAGCCGTCCAGTACTTTCGCCGTGACCGCCGCGTATTGGTCGGCTTGCTGCCAATTGCGC
>JAFEEK010000103.1 GCA_018241165.1 Pseudomonadota bacterium | reverse complement strand
TTGCGCGAGATTGCGCTGGGGCGGTTGCGCTCCAGTCTGGATTTCCCCTGAATTACGCGCTGGTCAAAACAACTCGGAATGGGTTCCGCAGCGGATGAAGTGGATACCCGCCTCGTCGGGCAAACGGTACACAAGCAGCCAGTCGTTGCTGGTATGACATTCACGGCAGTCGGTATAGCCGCCTTTCTGGTCGGGATAGCGTCCGGTCAACGCGTGGTCGAGATATTTCGCATCGAGGGTATGGCGGCTTTCCAGAGCTTCCATCACCCGCTGGAGCTCGCTTAAATTGCACTTGCGGTGCCTTGCGGCGCGTTTGAGGTCTTTCCTGAAGGCGCCGGTAACATAGACGACCCGTGGCTGCGTGGGCGCCGCCATTGGATCAGCGTTTGCCTGTGTTTTTGAAGAGCGACTTCACCGACGACACGCGCTGCAGACGGCCTGCGTAGGAGTCGGAGATCGCCTTTTGCGTTGCCGCATTCGGCGAGGGCAAAGCCACCTGAAACGGCAAGCCTTGCGTCAAAACCACTTGTGTGAGGAACAACCGGATTCCGGAAGACAAATCCAGCCCCAGCGCGTTCAGCGTCGCTTCGGCCTGATCCTTCAAATCGGGTTCGATGCGGGTCTTGATGGAAGCATTCATCGTGACGTCTCCAGCGCTACTGGGAACAATGTACCCTCAACGTTCCTCATGCGCAACCGGACTGCTGTCTGCGTTCTGTGCGCGTTGGCCTAATCAGTACCGATTTGGTACACTTTAGGGGTCGCTACCGGCCCCGCCCATGCTCCGCGTCAGCAAACTCACCGATTACGCCACCGAGGTCATGGCCGCGCTCGCGGCCGCGCCGGCACGCGTGCACAGCGCGCAGGAACTCACCGAGCGCGTGCGCCTGGAATTGCCGACGGTGAGCAAGCTGCTCAAGCAGCTGGCAAGCGCCGGATTGATCGAATCGTTTCGTGGCGTCAACGGCGGCTATCGCCTCGCGCGTGCGCCTGAGCGCATCAGCATCGCCGACATCGTGATCGCAATGGAAGGCCCGATCGGGATGACCGAATGCAGCGCGCAAGCGGGTTCGTGCGACCACGAATCGCATTGCGGCGTGCGCGTGAACTGGCAGCGCATCAATCAGGCCATCGCCGGCGCGCTCGCGGGCGTGAGCCTGGCCGACATGATCAAGCCGTCGCCGCGTCGGCGCGCGGCATCCATCCCGCTGCGCGTGGTCGGCGCCTGAAGGATCGAACATGGCCGTCGAACGCCGCGAAATCGAAACCGCGTTGAACCGCCGCTACGAGGCCGGTTTCGTCACCGACATCGAAAGCGAAAGCCTGCCTCCGGGTCTGGACGAGGACGTTGTGCGTGCGATCTCGGCGCGCAAGCAGGAACCGGAATGGATGACGGATTGGCGACTCAAGGCCTTTCGGCATTGGTTGACGATGACGTCGCCGCAGTGGGCGAAACTGCGCATCGCGCCGATCGATTTCCAGGCGATCAGTTATTTTTCGCGGCCGAAGAACCAGCCCAAATCGTTGGACGAAGTCGATCCGAAGCTGATCGAAACCTACGACAAACTCGGCGTGCCGTTGCACGAGCGCGCGAAACTGGCCGGCGTCGCGGTCGATGTCGTGTTCGACTCGGTGTCGGTGCACACCACCGTGCACCAGCAGCTCGCCGATGTCGGCATCGTATTCTGCTCGATGTCGACGGCGATCAAGGAACATCCCGAGTTGGTGCGCAAATACCTGGGCAGCGTGGTGCCGCAGGGCGACAACTATTTCGCCGCGCTCAATTCCGCCGTGTTCTCCGACGGCAGCTTCGTGTTCATTCCGAAGGGCGTGCGCTGCCCGATGGAATTGTCCACGTACTTCCGCATCAACGCCGGCCACACCGGCCAGTTCGAGCGCACATTGATCATCGCCGAAGAAGGCGCGAGCGTGTCGTACCTGGAAGGCTGCACCGCGCCGATGCGCGACGAAAACCAGTTGCACGCGGCGGTGGTGGAACTCGTCGCGCTCGACGATGCCAGCATCAAGTATTCGACCGTGCAGAACTGGTATCCCGGCGACGAGAACGGTATCGGTGGCATCTACAATTTCGTGACCAAGCGCGGCGACTGTCGCGGCGCTCGCTCGCGCATCGTCTGGACGCAGGTGGAAACCGGTTCCGCGATCACCTGGAAATATCCGAGCTGCGTGCTGCGCGGCGACGATTCGGCGGGCGAGTTCCATTCGGTCGCGCTGACTCATCATCGCCAGCAGGCCGACACCGGCACCAAGATGATCCACATCGGCAAGAACACCAAGTCCAAGATCATCTCGAAAGGCATTTCCGCCGGACGCGGCCAGAACACCTATCGCGGCCTGGTCAAGATCGAAAAGGGCGCGCAAGGCGCGCGCAATTACACGCAGTGCGACAGCTTGCTGATCGGCAAGCAGTGCGGCGCGCACACGTTTCCGTACATCGAGGTGAAGAACCCGCAGGCGATCGTCGAGCATGAGGCGACGACGTCCAAGATTTCCGACGACCAGCTTTTCTATTGCCGCAGTCGCGGTATCGGCGAGGAAGACGCGGTATCGATGATCGTCGATGGTTTCTGCAAACAGGTATTCAAGGAATTGCCGATGGAGTTCGCGGTGGAAGCGAAAAAATTGCTGGAAGTCTCGCTCGAAGGAGCCGTCGGATGAACTTCGCCGCACTGCGCTCGAAGCCGGTTTTTGCCACAGTAGCCACGGCGACCGTGGCGCTTGCGTGCATGGTCGCTGCGCCGTTCATGAATGCGCAGTCCGGGCGCACCACGACGCTCGCCGTCGTCATCGCCGTTGGAATGATCGCGTCGTTCATCGGCGCCGCCGGCGGTTTGTTGCTGGCGAACAGCCGGCGCAACGTGATGTGGATCCTCGCGCTTGCCGTTTCGATGACCGCCATGCTGGCGCTGCTTGCGACGGCGCTCGTTTCGTTTGCGATGAAGTGACGCCATGACCATGCTGAAAATCGAAAACCTCCACGTCCGCGTCGCGGGCAAGGAAATCCTGAAAGGACTTTCGCTGGAAGTAAAATCCGGCGAAGTGCACGCGATCATGGGCCCGAACGGCGCGGGCAAGTCCACGCTTGGGTACGTGCTGGCAGGACGCGACGGTTACGAGGCGACCCAGGGCCGCATCGAATACGACGGCCGGAACCTGCTCGACCTCGAACCCGAAGCGCGCGCCGCGGCGGGCATGTTCCTCGCGTTCCAGTATCCGGTCGAGATTCCCGGCGTCAACAACACGTATTTCCTCAAGGCTGCGCTCAACGCGCAGCGCAAGGCGCGCGGCGAGTCCGAACTCGACTCGATGCAGTTCCTGAAACTGGTGCGGGAAAAACTCGCCGTGCTGCACCTGAAAGAGGATTTGCTCAACCGTGCGGTCAACGCCGGCTTCTCCGGCGGCGAAAAAAAACGCAACGAGATTTTCCAGATGGCGCTGCTCGAGCCGAAACTCGCGATCCTCGACGAAACCGATTCGGGCCTGGACATCGATGCGCTGAAGATGGTCGCCGACGGCGTCAATGCGATGCGCGCGCCGGATCGCGCCTTCCTCGTGATCACGCACTACCAGCGCCTGCTCGACTACATCGTGCCGGATTTCGTGCACGTGTTGGCGGACGGCCGCATCGTCGAATCCGGCGACGCCTCGCTCGCGCTCCGGCTCGAAGAACACGGCTATGCCTGGATTGCGCAAAGAAAGCTCGCCGGGGCGGCTTGAGATGGACGGCCTGCTCGACGAATTCGGCAGCGGCGATGCGCAGGCGCGCGCGGAAAGCTGGCGCTACAGCCGGCAGGCGCTGCGCGCGCTGGAGCAGCAGGAGTTCAAAGGCGCCGATGGCAAAGCTACGGTTCCACGCGAGTTGATCGAACGCTTCGACTGGCCGCAAACACGCGGCCATCGCCTCGTCTTCGTCAATGGCGTTCTCGACGCTGCACTGTCGGACGCGAGTACATCGGGTGCAATTCTCGAGACAGCCGCCGACGGCGCGCACACGCTTCGGTTTGCCGGAAAGGGCGCGATGCATCTGGTGTTCGCAAATGTCGCCACGGCAACGCCGGCGCGCTGGAATGCGGCCGTGCACGTTCGCGTGGATTCGGGAAAAGCGTTTCTCGTCGAACAGCATGTCGGCACGCAAGGCGCGGACGTGCTCGGCGCGCTTGCATCGCAATTCACGATTGCCGACGGCGCGAACCTGCAAACGGCGACGCTCGGCGATCTGCCGGGTTCTGCTTCGCTGGTCCGGCGCGTGGAGGCAACGATTGGCGCCGGCTCTGCGTTTGGCGCCACGCACGCGCTGTGCGGTGGGCGCTTCCAGCGTTTCGATATCGATGCGCAACTCGCGGGCGCCAGGGCGCAGATCGCTGCGCGCGGCGTGTTCGCATTGCGCGGCCGCGAACACGTGGACGTGCATCTGGACGTGCGCCACGCGGCGCGCGATACCGCGAGCGACGTACTCTGGCGCGGCGTCGCCGACGGCCGCGCGCGCGGAATCCTGCACGGGGCGATCGCGGTTGCGCCCGGCGCGGACGGTGCCGATGCGCGCCTGCAAACCAAGAACCTGCTGCTTTCGCCGCACGCGGAAATCGACGCGCAGCCGGTTCTGGAGATTTACGCCGACGAGGTGAAAGCCAGTCACGGCGCCACGGTGGGCCAGCTCGACGAACGCGCCTTGTTCTACCTGCGCTCGCGCGGCGTGCCGCTGGCGGCAGCGCGCAACCTGCTGATCGCCGGATTCTGCCGCGAGGCATTCGCACGCATCGAGGCCACCGACCTGCGCGGACCGTTCGAAGCCTTGCTCGACGCGCATCTGCCGCAACAACAGCAGGCAAGCGAATGAACGCCAAACCCGAGACGCCTTTGTTCGATCCATTGCGCTACCGCGCGGATTTTCCCCTGCTCGCACGGCGCATCAATGGCAAACCGCTGATCTATTTCGACAACGCCAACACCGCGCAGAAGCCGCGCCAGGTCATCGAGGCGGTCGATACATTCTATCGCGAGCACAACGCCAACGTGTCGCGCGCGGTGCACACGCTCGGTGCGGAAGCGACCAGCGCCTACGAAGGCGCACGCGACAAGCTTGCGCGTTTCGTCAATGCGCCGTCGCGCGACGAGATCGTGCTGACCAGCGGCACCACGATGGCGACGAATCTCGTCGCCTACAGTTTCGCCTTGCCGCGATTGAAACCCGGCGACGAAATCCTTGTCACCACCATGGAACACCACGCCAACATCGTGCCGTGGCAGCTTGTGTGCGAGCGCACCGGCGCGACGCTGAAAGCCGCGCCAATCACGTCGAGCGGCGAATTGATCGTCGAGCGTTTCATCGAAATGCTGACGCCGCGCGTCAAGCTCGCCGGTGTCGTGCATGTCTCGAACGTGCTCGGCACGATCAATCCGGTGCGCGAGCTGGCCAAGGCCTGCCGTGCGCGCGGCATCCCCTTGCTCGTCGATGGCTCGCAGGCGGCGCCGCATATGGACATCGACGTGCAGGCGCTGGGCTGCGATTTCTACGCACTGACCGGGCACAAGCTGTTTGGCCCGACCGGCACCGGCATGCTCTGGGCGCGCCGCGAACACCTTGCTTCGATGCCGCCGTTCTTTGGCGGTGGCGAGATGATCCGCGCCGTGAGTTTCCAGGGTACGACCTTTGCCGATCCACCGCACAAGTTCGAGGCCGGCACGCCGAACATCGCCGGTTTCGCCGGCCTCGGCGCGGCGCTGGATTACGTCGAATCCGTCGGCCGCGAGCGCATCGCCGCCTA
>JAFEEK010000102.1 GCA_018241165.1 Pseudomonadota bacterium | reverse complement strand
GCGTGCGACGCTGCACTACAAGCTCAGCGACGCGAACGGCGCGACCATCCGCGAGGGCGACAGCAAGATCGCCGACCTGTCCTACCTGCACCGGACCACCAATATCACCTCGACCGATCCGCTGCGCTACGACAAGCGCATGCTCGACGATTGGCTTGACAGGGAATTCGGCAAAAACAAGCCTTAGTCGCGCGGCGCGTAAGCGCGCAGGAACAGGCCCACCGTCGCCTCGATGTGCTCGTCGATCTCGCGCGGCTTGAGCGTGGTGCAACAGCCAAATTCCATGCGCGCGTGGGATTCGCCCTTGAGCAGGCAGAAAAATTGCGTGGCCGCGCGCCGCGTGTCGGCAATGTCCAGGTTTCCGGCCGCGACCTCGTCGCGCAGGAATGCGTCGAACGCGCACTGCACGCGCGCGGGGCCGGCCTCCCAGAACAGCTGGCCCAACTTCGGCGCGTTGCGCACGTTGGCGATCACGGTGCGATGCACGGCCATGGCATCGTGACTGGTGACCAGCGCGAAGAACGCGCGCGCGATTTCCAAAAGCTGCGCGCGCAGCGGGCCTTTCAGGTTGGCGGAAAAAATCTGTGCCGGAAGTTGCTCTTCGCACTTGCGCCGCACCGCCTCGGCGAACAGCGCATCCTTGTCGCCAAAGTGGCTGTAGACAGTCAGCTTGGACACGCCGGCGGCGGCGGCCACCGCATCCATGCTGGTGTCGGTGTAGCCGCGCTCGACGAACAGGCGCTTGGCCGCATCCAGAATGGCGGCGCGCTTGTTCTGGTCTTTGGGTCGGCCGGGGCCGGCGGATTTGGCGGCGGTTCTGGGCATGGCCTTGAATGGTTCGATCCTGCCCGCATTATGCCCCGCCGGGCCGCGATTTACAGCCAAACCGACCAGCGCGATGCGCGCGTGTAAAAAATGGTTTGGATGACTTCCGGCACTTCGGAAGCGCGGCGTTCCGGGCGATCTTGCAATTGCCGCAAACGCCGCAAAGCCCTATGCTTTCAAGTCTTTTCGGCACCGGAATCGAGCGCCATGACCCTGAACGTCGAAATCGCCCGCCACAACATGATCGCGCAGCAAGTGCGTCCCTGGGACGTGCTCGACGAGCGCGTGCTCGGCACGCTGGCCGCACTGCGCCGCGAGGATTTCGTGACCGCGGCGCAACGCAATCTGGCTTTCGCCGATTTATGCCTGCCGCTCGGCCACGACGAATTCATGATGAAACCCGTCGTCGAAGGCCGCGTCTTGCAGGCGGTTTCCGCGCAGGCTGGCGAATCGGTGCTCGAAATCGGCACCGGCTCGGGTTTTCTCACTGCTTGCCTGGCACGCATGGCCGGCGAAGTCGTCAGTGTCGAGCAGCACGCCGATTTCGCGGACATCGCGCGTTCGCGTCTGTCTGCCGCCGGTATGGCCAATACGCGTGTCGAAACCGCCGAAGCCGTGCGCGGCTTCGATCCCAAACGCCAGTTCGACGTGATGGTTGTCACTGGCGCGGTCTTCGAATTGCCGCAACACTGGCGTGCATGGATCAAGCCCGGCGGCCGGATTTTCGCCGTCACGGGGCAATCGCCGGCACAACGCGCGAGCCTCTACACCCAGGCAGACAATGGCGCCTGGGATGCCGTGGCGCTGTTCGAAACGGACCTGTCCTATTTGCGCCATGCCGCGCCACCCCAACGCTTCGCGCTCTAGGCGACAGCGCTTCAAACTCCAAGGAATTGCAATGATGCACAAACGTATCCCACTGACGCTGCTGGCGGTTGCCATCGGCGCCGCCGCGACCGCCGCCAGCGCCGAAGACCTGATGCAGATCTACCAGGAAGCGCACCAGGCCGATCCCACGCTCGCGACCGCCGATGCCAACAAGGGCGCGTCCGAAGCCGGCGTCGGCATCGCGCGTGCGCCGTTGCTGCCGCAACTGGGTGCGAGCCTGGGTTACCAGCACAGCGACAGCCGCAGTTCCAGCATTTCCGCCCAGCCCACCGGCAATGGCAACTACGCACTGGTGCCGTCGATCGGCAACAGCCAGGGCCGTTCGCGCAGCGCGCAGGGCACGCTGACGCAGACCCTGTTCAACTGGGGCGACATTTCGCGCCTGCGCGGGGCGCGCGAAAACGCGCGCGGCGCCGGCGCCGGCTACGATGCCGCCGTACAGGACCTGATCGTGCGCACCGCGACCGCCTACTTCAACGTACTCACCGCCGACGACCAGCTCGCGTTCGCACAGGCCAACGAAAAAGCACTGGCCAAACAGCTCGACCAAGCCGAGCAGCGTTACAAGGTCGGCCTGTCCGCGATCACGGACGTGCACGAAGCGCGCGCGAACCACGACTCCGCCGTGGCCCAGGTGATCCAGGCCCAGAACGGCGTGGACACGGCGCGCGAATCGGTCGCGCAGATCACCGGCCGCGATTTCGGCGAGTTGAAGAAACTGCGCGAAGACCTGCCGCTGGACAAGCCGACCCCCGACAACCTGCAGGCGTGGGTGGACACCGCGATCAAGAACAGCCCCGTGCTGGCTTCGTCGCAGTACTCGCTCAATGCCGCGCAGGACAACATCACGGCGCAGCGTTCCGGCCACCTGCCGACGCTGACCGCGTCGCTTGTGCGCACCGATTCGCCATCGTGGGGATCCAGCGACCGTTCCTTCGGCAATACCGCGGTCGGCAACATACCCGGCAACGGCTGGTCCGGCGACACCACGATCGGCGTCACCTTGAACGTGCCGCTGTTCAGCGGCGGTGCGGTGCACTCGCAGGTGCGTCAGGCGATCTTCCAGCGCGATGCCGCGCAGGACCAGCTCGAGCTGACCCGGCGCACCGTGATTGCGGGCACCCGCAACGCCTATCGCGCCGTGCTCGCCGGCATCAGCGAAGTCGAAGCGACCAAGCAGGCCGTGGTGTCGGCGCAAAGCGCGCTGGATGCCACCCAGGCCGGCTTCGAGGTCGGCACCCGCACCATCGTCGACGTGTTGCTCAGCCAACAGCAGTTGTTCCAGGCGCAAAGCGCCTATTCGCAGGCCCGCCACCAGTTCGTGATCAGCGGCTTGCAACTCAAGCAGGCGGCTGGCGAGGCCTCGATCAAGGACATCGAGTCGGTCAACGCTTTGCTACAGTAATTTGGACGGCGCCGCCGTCACGCCGACGGCTGGCGCCCGCTTGGGCCGTCCAGCACGCGCTCCACGATTTCCAGGGTGCGCAACACGCCGCCCTGCTCGCGCGCGAACGCCGCCTGCCCTGCGGTTCCCAGGCGTTTGCGCAGCGCCGGATCCGCGAACAAGCGGATCACGGTGGCGGCAAGTTCGGCTTCGTCGTCCACACGCAGCGCGGCGCCGGCGTCGATCAGGCTCGCGGTGATTTCCACGAAATTGAACGTCTGCGGACCGACCACGACCGGCACCGACAAAGCCGCCGGTTCGAGTACGTTGTGGCCGCCGATCGGCACCAGCGATCCGCCGACGAAGGCCACGTCTGCGGCGGCGTAGAAGCGCAACAGTTCGCCGAGCGTATCGACGACGAAACATTGGGTATCCGACGTGGCGGCGCGGTCTTCGCTGCGCGTGCGCGTGGCGAAACCGCTCTTGCGGCACTCCTCCACGACCGGCTTGAAACGTTCCGGATGACGCGGCACCAGCAACAACAGCGCGTCGGGTACCTGGCGCAACACGATCGCGTGCGCCTTGAGCACGGCTTCCTCTTCGCCTTCGTGCGTGCTGGCCGCGATCCACACCGACCGCCGCGCGCCCCATCCGTCGCGCATCGTGCGCGCCTGTTCGCCGAGTTCTAAGGGCACGCTCATGTCGTATTTGAGATTGCCGAAAATCCCGAGGCGCTCGGGCTCGGCGCCCAGGTCGCGCAGGCGGCCGGCATCGGTGGCCGATTGCGCGGCAACATAACGCGCGCTGGCCAGCGCGCTTTGCGCCAACGGCCGCACCGGGCCATAGCCGCGAAAACTCTTCTCGGACAAGCGCGCATTGGCGACGATGAGCGGGATGCCGCGCGCCTGGCATTCGAAAAACAGGTTCGGCCAGATCTCGGTTTCCATGACCACCGCAAGACGCGGCCGCACGCGGTCGAGAAAACGCCGGATCGAGGCCGGCAGGTCGTACGGCAGGTACACGTTGAACACGCGCTCGCGATACACGCGACGCACGCGCTCGGATCCCGTCGGCGTCACCGTGGTGATCACGAACGGCGTGCGCGGATAACTTTGCATCAACGCGTCGATCAGCGGCATCGCGGCATTGACTTCGCCCATCGACACCGCGTGAACCCAGATGCTGTCGTGGATCTTCGGATCGGCGAAAAATCCGAAACGCTCCTGCCAGCGCTGGAAATATTCCGGATAGCGCAGACCGCGCACTGCCAGCCGGTACAGGATCACCGGCGTGAGCAGATACATGGTGGCGGTGTAGATGAAGCGGCGCAGGCGCATCAAGGCTTGGGCAAGATCAGGCGCAAAGGTTCGCAAGTATAACGGTCGCTCCCGCTACAATCGCGGCATGTCGAAACTTTCATCGCCGCGCCACTGGCCATCCTGGATCGGCCTCGGCGTCGTCCGCCTGATCGCGAAATTGCCGTATCGCGCGTTGATCGCGCTCGGGCGAGCACTCGGCACGTTGACGGCCCGCCTGCCCGGATCACGCCGGCAGGTGGCCCGACGCAATCTCGATTTGTGCTTTCCGGAATTGCCCGCTGCCGAGCGCGCACGCCTGTTGCGCCGCAATCTTGCCGACCTGGGCTGCATGTTCGTGGAATTCGCGTTCGCCTGGTTCGGATCGGATCGCGCGATCGCGCGCACGCCGTGCGCGATCGAAGGTCTCGAACACCTCGAACGCTGCCGCGCGCAGGGCCGCGGCGTGCTGCTCGTCGGCGCGCATTTCTCGCATCTGGAACTGTGCGCGCGGCTGGTTTCGCAGCGCATACGCATCGCCGGCATGTACCGCGTGATGGACGATCCGGTGTTCGAGCACGCCGTGTTGCGTGCACGCCTGCACTACGCCGATGCGATGTTCGCCAAGGACGAACTGCGCGCCAGCGTGAAGTACCTCAAGCGCGGCGGCACGCTGTGGTACGCGCCGGACCAGGACATGCGCGGCAAGGACACGGTATTCGCACCGTTTTTCGGCGTTAGCGCATCCACGCTGACCGCCACGCACCATCTGGCGCGACTTTCCGGCGCGGCAGTAATCCCGTTCTTTCACAAACGCGAGCCACGTGGCGGCTACACGATCCGCCTTGAAGCGCCGCTGGAAAATTTTCCGTCCGACGATATCGTCGCCGACACCGCGCGCGTCAATGCCTGCATCGAACGCATGGTGCGCGAGGCGCCCGAGCAATACCTGTGGGTGCACAAGCGCTTCAAGACGCGGCCGGATGGCGCAAAGCCGGTTTATTGATTCCGACGCATTGCCTCATACACCTTCGCGTACTTCAGGAACACGTAGTAGGCACCGGTCGCGGCGCTGATGAATCCCGCCCAGCCGTTGAGGAAATAGCGCTTGAAGACATATTGGCGGATGAAGAACACGGGCGGATACGCAACCATGCGCACGCCGAGGAACCGCTGGCGCCGGCGCAATTTGTCCGCGACCAGCCCGGTCGAATAGGCGTTGATCTTGGATACCTTCGTGGCGATGTCCGGTTCGCCGTAATGCAGGAACACGGCGCGGCGCAAGGTACGCACCGGGCCATCGGATTCCGGCGCAGCGTGCACGGGCGCCGCATTCATGCGCGTCCGACGGCGATCGAACAGGCGCAAATGCGTATTCGTCCAGCTCCAGCGATGCTGGAAGGTCCAGAACATCTGCTCGCGTCGTGGCAAGCGAAAACCAACAACTTGTTGAGGCGACTCCAGCGCGCGTTCGATTTCGGCACGCGCCGCATGCGTCAGCGCCTCATCGGCATCGAGCAGCAGCACCCAGTCGTGCGCAGCCTTGTCGATTGCCGATTGTTTCTGCGTCGAATAATCACGGAACGCTTCGGTGTAGATGCGTCTTGTATATTTTTTCGCGATGTCCAGCGTGGCGTCCGTGCTGCCCGAATCGAGCACGACGATGTCGTCGGCAAATACAGCACTGGACAGGCAGCGATCCAGCGTCGATGCGTTGTTGAGCGTGGTGACGACGAGCGAGAATTTTTCACGCACGCGCGTCATCGTCCGCACCCAGCGCCGCGCAATACAGCGCGATCAACCACCAGAACAGCAGGCCCCACCACGCCGAATAGAACGCAAGATGCGTGTTCAGCGGAAACGTCATGACGGCAAGCGCGAGCGCCGGCGCCAGCGCGCGGTCACGCGCATGCGCGCTCGCGCGCGACCATGCGCGAATCGCGCAGAACGCGCCGATCAGCCACAGCGCAAGCCCGATGCTTCCGGTTTCGCTCAGCACTTCAAGCACGATCTGGTGCGCGTGATAGGCGCCTTCGTCGGTTTGCGCGTCGACGAAGGCATCGCCGGCTTGCGCGTAATCCGGATAAGCGTAACGGAACCCGCGCACGCCAACGCCCGCGACCGGATGCGCGGCGAACATGCGCGCAGCCGTGGTCCAGATGCGCAGACGCCCCGCGGATGCCGTATCCAGCGCATGCTCGGAACCTTGCAGGGCAAGCAGGGTGCGGTCGAAGCGCGCGTCGAAGCGTCCCGAGTGCTGCCAGGCGACGGCAATGCCGAGCACGGCCGCGCATGCGGCGGCGAACGCCCATGCCGCGAAGCGCAACGGCGCGCGCGTTTGCATCCATGCGAACGCAAGCGCAACCAGTGCGTACATGATCCAGCCCGAACGCGACCCGGCGAACAGGATCGGCATCAACTGAAACACGAACGCCACGGCCAACCCGCGCCAGCCCCAGCGCCTGCGCGCCGCGACGAACACGAACG
>JAFEEK010000101.1 GCA_018241165.1 Pseudomonadota bacterium | reverse complement strand
CGCTTGCACAGCGCACCGGTCGCGCGGTGAAGCTGCGGCTGGATCGCGACGCCGACATGACGATTACCGGCAAGCGCCACGCATTCCTGATCGATTACAAAGTTGGGTTCGACGACGCCGGCCGCATCCACGGCATCGACTTCCTGCAGGCCGCCGACTGCGGCTATTCGCCGGACCTATCGCATTCGATCGCCGACCGTGCGATGGCGCACGCGGACAACGCGTATTTCCTCGACCAGCTGCGCATCACCTCGAAGCGCTGCTTCACGCACAAGGCGTCGAACACCGCGTTTCGCGGCTTCGGCGGGCCGCAGGGCATGGTCGGCATCGAGGAAGTGATCGAGCAGATTGCGCGGCGATTGAACAAAGACCCACTTGAAATTCGCAAGGCCAATTTTTATGGCATTGCCGAGCGCAACGTCACGCCCTTCGGCATGACGGTCGAGGACAACATCCTTGATGAACTCGTCGGCGAACTCGAACAGCGCGTCGACTACAAAGCGCGTCGCCGCGCCATCGCGCAATTCAACGCAAGCCACGCTTACGTGAAAAAAGGCATCGCGCTGACACCGGTGAAATTCGGTATTTCCTTTACCGCCAAGCACCTGAACCAGGGCGGCGCGCTGGTGCTGGTGTATCTGGACGGCAGCGTGCAGCTCAACCACGGCGGCACCGAGATGGGGCAGGGCCTGCACATCAAGGTCGCGCAAGTGGTGGCCGAAGTGTTCGGCATCGATCTGGATCGCATCCAGATCACGCCGACGACGACGGGCAAGGTGCCGAACACGTCGTCCACCGCGGCCTCGGCCGGCACCGACCTCAACGGCGCGGCCGCGTACAACGCTGCGATGAAAATCGTGAATCGGCTGATTCCATTCGTGCGCGATCATTTCAAGGTCGCCACGGAAACCGCAATCGTGTTCCGCGACAATGGCGTCTACGCTGGCAACGAGCGGCTCGCGAGCTTCAAGGAAATCGTCAAGCTCGCCTACATGAATCGCATTTCGCTTTCCGCCGCCGGTTTTTACGCGACGCCAAAACTCGATGTCGACGCACTCGGTCGCGGTCGCCCGTTCTACTATTTCGCGTACGGTGCGGCTTGCACCGAAGTCGTGATCGACACGCTCACCGGCGAGCATCGCATGACGCGCGTGGACATCGTCCACGACGTGGGCAAGTCGCTCAATCCCGCCATCGACCTGGGCCAGATCGAAGGTGGTTTCGTGCAGGGCGCCGGCTGGCTGACCAGCGAAGAATTGTGGTGGAACGCCAAGGGCCGCATCGCCACGCACGCGCCATCGACCTACAAGATTCCGGCGGCAAGCGACGTGCCGCCGCATTTCGATGTGCGCATTTACGAACGCGGCATCAATGTCGAGGAAGGCGTCTATCGCTCCAAAGCCGTCGGCGAGCCACCGCTGATGCTGGCGATTTCGGTGCTGTACGCATTGAAGGATGCGATCTGCGCGATCGGCAACTATCGCCGCGCCGCCGTCCTCGACGCGCCGGCCACGCCCGAGGCGGTGCTGATGGCGGTCGAGGAAATGAAGCGCGCGATCGCCGCACCGGCAGCGTACGCAACGCATGTCGAATCCGAGCCGGCGACCGTTGCATGAGGATGCCGCGGCGGTGAACAACGCGGCGTTCTGGCGCGAAGTGCTCGCGCGGCTCGACGCCGGCACGCCGCTGTTCGTCGCCCTGGTCGTCGCCAACACGCGCGGTTCGCCCGGTACGCTCGGCGCGCGCATCCTTGTCGATGCGGAAGGCAACACGCAGGGCACCATCGGCGGCGGCATCATGGAAGCCAATCTCGTTCACGCCGCGCGCGAAGGTTTACGCGCCGGTTGCGACGCCTCGCCAGCGCTCGAGCGCCTGGAACATCGCAACAAACCGGGAACTGCGCATCCGTCCGGACTGATCTGCGCGGGCGAGCAGACGAACCTTCATTGCTGGCTGAAACCCGAACGTCACGCCGCGACGATCCGCGCGTTCTGCGCCGCGAAAGATGGCGATGGCGCAACATTGGAAATCGATGCCAAAGGTTTGCGCGTGACGCATGCGCAGGACGCAGGCATGCAACTGACGCACGACGCCGCGCATTGGTGCTGGCACGAAAGCAGCGTGAATCCCACGCGCCTGGCCATCGTCGGCGGCGGCCACTGCGGCAAGGCGCTGGCGCGGCTGGCCGCGGATATCGGCTACAGCGTCGAGGTTTTCGACACGCGCGCCGATGCTCTCGAAAACGACGACGCTTGGCCGGCCGAGGTGCGACGCATTCTACTTGCCGACTACGCCGAACTGCCTGCGCAACTGCGCCGGCCGGCGCTCACCACCGTCGCCGTCATGACCGCCGCGATGACTCAGGACATCGCCGCACTGGCCGCGCTCGCGGGCACGCCGCTGCACTGGATTGGCGTCATGGGCAGCGTCGCCAAGATCCACGAAATCCGCGCGCAGCTCGGCGCACGCGGCATCGCGCAAGCCCGCATCGACGCGATCCACGGCCCCATCGGATTGCCGATGAAAAGCGACACACCGCCGGAGATCGCCGTCAGTATCATGGCGCAGTTGCTGACCGAGCGCCGGGGATCGGGCTGAGCGTTTCGCGACTCGCGTGAGTTACAATTTCGACGATTTCTTGTTCGTTGCCGGAATTTTGGGGAGACTGCCATGAAGTGTGATCGTCCTGGGCGTACGCGTGTCGCGCGGTGCGATGCAATGGTTTCGAGGCAGGCACGATTGCGCTCGTTGGGCGTTTGCGCGGGCTTGTTTGCCGCGTCGTGGGCATTTTCAGCCAACGCCGCAGTCTGCTACGCCAATGCCGCGGCAAGCGGTGGCAACGGCTCGTCGTGGGCTGCGGCCTACAAAGACCTGCAATCGGCCTTGAACAACGCTGCTTGCAACGAAGTGTGGGTGGCGCAGGGCGTGTACAAACCGGTGGTGCCGGTCAATGTTGGCAGTCCCACCAATGCCGAGCGTGCGATCACGTTCAACATCAAGCCCGGCGTCGCGGTGTATGGCGGCTTTGCGGGCGGCGAAACGAGCCGTGCTGCGGCAGACCCGGTTGCGCATGCGACGATCCTGTCCGGCGACATCGACAACAACGACGACGCCAACAATGCGGATGGCAACTTTGTCGATGAAACCAGCGCCGATATCGCAGGAAAGAACTCCATTCATGTCGTCATCATGGACGGCACTACGGGAACGCCGATTGCATCGAACACGGTACTCGACGGATTTACGCTGACCGGCGGCGACAATACGGTCATCGACACCAACAACGGCGGCGGTGCGCTGTTGTGCAAGGGCAACGGCTCCGGCCACCAATGCAGTCCCACGCTCGCCAGGCTGCGTATCCTCGGCAACAAGGCAGTATTTGGCGGTGGCATCGCGCTCAATGGCTACAGTGATGGGGACAGCAGCCCGACGTTGACGCAGGTGTATTTCAGCGGCAACTTCGCCACCACGCTTGGCGGTGGCCTGCACAACAACGGGCAACTGGGCGGCGCGAGCAGTCCGCTCTTGCGTAGTGTCACCTTCAGCGCGAACAGTGCCAGCAGCTACGGTGGCGCGATCGAAAACAATGGCGTGAGTCCGACGCTGATCAATGTCACCTTCAGCGGCAACAGCGCGAGCCTTGGCGGCGCAGTCCACAACAACGGCAATGGCAGTGGCAACCACGCGAGTCCGACGTTATTGAATGCCACGTTCAGCGGCAACAGTGCCGCTTATGGCGGCGCGATGTACAACGCGGCCAATTCCGGTGGTGCCAGCAACCCGGTCATGTACAACGTGGTCTTGTGGGGCGACAGCGCAAGCCAGGCCGATCCCGAAATCGGCGGCAGCGGCAACAGCGGTCTCGATTACATGACGACGATTTATTACGGCATCGAGCAGGGTGGTTGCCAGGGCGCACAGAGCTGTTCGAATGTGCTTGCCGGCGATCCGCTGCTGGGTACGTTGGACGACCACGGCGGTTTTGTGCCCACGTTCATGCCGGGAACCGGCAGTTCTGCCATCAATTCGGTGCCGTGCTACCTCACGCCCTACACCGACGCGCGCGATGCGCCGCGCCCGGACCCGGCCAGCGCCAACCTGGCCACGGCCTGCGACATGGGCGCCGTCGAAGTCGCATCGCTCGCCGGCGATTCCATCTACGTTGACGGCTTTGGCGCGCTGCAATACCGCTGAACGAGGACCTGGACAGGAACTGGCGATGGGACAACTCACCACACACGTGCTCGACACGCATGCCGGCAAACCGGCTGCCGGAGTTGCGATTGACTTGTTCAAACTCGACGGTGACAAACGAACGCGCATCACCTCGGCGACCACGAATACCGATGGACGCATCGACGGGCCGCTGTTGCAGGGCGCCGCGTTCGCTACCGGCGTTTACGAACTGGATTTCCATGCCGGAGATTATTTTCGTGCGAGTGGCGTGGCGCTGCCGCAACCGGCATTCCTGGATCGCGTCACGATCCGCTTCGGCATCGCGGACGCGCTCGCGCATTACCATGTGCCGCTGCTGCTGACGCCGTGGAGCTACAGCACCTATCGCGGAAGCTGAAAAAATGGACTTCAACATCGACAGTTGGCTGAATCTCGCGATCCGCTGGTTCCACGTCATGGCCGGCATCATGTGGATCGGCACGTCGTTCTTCTTCATCTGGCT
>JAFEEK010000100.1 GCA_018241165.1 Pseudomonadota bacterium | reverse complement strand
GGTACGACCTTTGCCGATCCACCGCACAAGTTCGAGGCCGGCACGCCGAACATCGCCGGTTTCGCCGGCCTCGGCGCGGCGCTGGATTACGTCGAATCCGTCGGCCGCGAGCGCATCGCCGCCTACGAGCATGAATTGCTCGAGTACGCGACCGCGGCATTGAAATCGATACCGGGCCTGCGCCTGTTCGGCGAGGCGCCGCACAAGGCGGCGGTGCTGTCGTTCCTGATCGACGGCGCGCATGCGCACGACCTCGCCACCTTGCTCGACCAGGAAGGCATCGCCGTGCGTTCCGGTCACCATTGTGCGCATCCGCTGATGCAGTTCTACGGTGTGCCGGCGACTCTGCGCGCCTCGCTCGCGTTCTACAACACGCGCGACGAGGTCGATGCCTTCGTCGCCGCGATCGCGCGCGTGCGCAAGTTGCTCGGATAAGCGCAGATGGGATTGTCGGAATCAGACCTGGTCGAATCGCCACTCGCATTCCGCACCGCCAGCGTGACGGATATTCCCGCCGTCGTCGCCCTTGTCGAATCCGCCTACCGTGGCGACGCCAGCCGCAAGGGCTGGACTACGGAAGCCGATTTGCTCGACGGCCAGCGCGTGGATGCGGCGGGCGTGGCGGACGTCATCGCCAAACCGGAAAGTCGAGTGTTGCTCGGTGAGTCGGACAATCGGCTGAATGTTTGTTGCCACATCGAAAAGCAAGGCGCAGCGTGCTATTTCGGCATGTTCGCGGTCGATCCATCGCGGCAGGGCGGCGGCGTGGGCAAGGCCACGCTGGCACGGGCCGAGCGCATCGCGCGCAACGAGTGGAAATGTACAAAAATGGAAATGACGGTGATTTCGGTACGCGACGATTTGATTGCCTGGTACGAACGCCGCGGTTACAGGCGCACAGGTGTGTTCAAGCCGTTTCCGTACGGGGACGAACGATTTGGAGTGCCCAAGCGCGACGATCTGCGTTTCGAGATTCTGGCGAAGCCGTTATGAGCGCATGGGTTCGCGTATGCGCAACATCGGAATTGCTGCCGGGCGAGTACAAGGTCGTCTATGACGGCGACGTGCCGATCGCGGTGTTCAACATCGACGGCGAACTGTACGCGATCGAGGACGTGTGCACCCACGACGGCGGCGAGTTGACCGGCGGCGAGATCCACGGATTCGAAGTCGAATGCCCGCGCCACGGCTCGCGCTTCGACGTGCGTACCGGCGCGGTGCTGTGCCCGCCGGCCTACGAGCCGACCGCCAAGTTTCCGGTCAAGGTCGAGACCGGCGAAATCTTCACCCGCGACGATCGTTGGGATTGAGCGCGCTGCGACTTCCCGCTTGACATCGGACGACCCATTAGTGAGAATCATTCGCATTACGATTCGCATTCTCCGGGACGCTCGTGCAAAAAACGATCACGACAACGCTCTTGCTTGCGGCGCTGGCCGCTTGCGCGCCGGTTCTCGCCGATGAAGCGGCATCGTCCGCGGTAGCCGCGCTCGGCGAACGGATTTTCCACGACACATCACTGTCGTCGTCCGGCAAGATGGCTTGCTCGACCTGCCACGATCCGGCCAGCGCGCATGCGCAGACCAATGATCTGGCGGTGCAACTGGGCGGACCGGACCTGGCCACGCCGGGCTTTCGCGCGGTGCCGTCGTTGCGCTACATGAACCTGAACCTGCCGTTCTTTTTCGCCAACGACGGCACGCCGACCGGTGGCTTCACCCACGATGGCGGTGCGAAGGATCTGGTTGAGCAAGCACATACGCCGCTGCTGGCCGCACACGAAATGGACAACGTGAATGCGGCCGGATTCACTGCACGCCTCGGCCGGGCGGCCTATGCCGCCGCCTTTCGCGCGGTCTTCGGCACGGATGTGTTCGCCGATCCGGAGCGGGCGTTGCTGGCTGCGGAATACGCGCTGTCGGAATACCAGAACACTTCACGCGAGTTCCGCCCGTTCGATTCCAAATTCGACCTGTTCCTGCAACGCAAGATCATGCTGTCGGCGCAGGAACTGCGCGGCATGGTGCTGTTCAATCGTCCCGACAAGGGCAATTGCGCGTCCTGCCACACGAGCACGCGCCAGGCCGACGGCCAGCCGCCGGTGTTCACCGATTACACCTACGACAATCTCGGCGTGCCGCGCAATCCCGACATTCCCGCGAACGCGGATCCGGCGTACTTCGACATGGGCCTGTGCGGTCCGTTCCGCACGGATCTGTCCGCGCGCACCGACCTGTGCGGCCAGTTCAAGGTGCCGACGCTGCGCAACGTGGCGACGCGCCATGTGTTCTTCCACAACGGCGTTTTTCACGACCTGAAAACGGCGATCGAGTTCTACGTGCAACGCGATACCAATCCTTCACGCTGGTATCCGCTCGACGCAAATGGCCGCGTGCACAAATTCGACGACATTCCGGCGCTGATGACGCGCAACGTCAATACGACCGAGGCGCCATACAACCGCAAGCCCGGCCAGGCGCCGGCGCTGTCCGATGCGGAAATCGACGATGTCGTCGCGTTTCTGAAGACGCTCACCGACGGTTACGACCCGATCACGAACAGCGCCGATCCGGCACGTTCCGCACGCGACGTGAAGCGCGGCGACGAATGATAAAAATGGAGAATGCAACAATGAAGCATCGTATACTCGCACTGGCGATAGCCGCCTGTTGCGCAACCCTGGCGTTGCCGGCGCGCGCCGACGACGCCACGCTCAAGGCCGAGATGGACGCGTTGCGCGCCGAGGTGGCTGCGCTCAAGGCCGAAGTCGAGCAGATGCGCGCCGCCAGCGCCGCTCCTGTCGCCACATCGAAGCCGGCGCCGGCAGTCAACGCAGAACCCGTTCCGGCGCTTGCGGCGACAACTGCGCCCGCAGGCGGCGGTGTGGATTCCGGTTACGCGCTCGGCGCGAATACCACGTTGTGGGGCTACGGCCAGCTCGACTACAACCGGCCCACGGCGCGGCCGGCGGACGCGCGCGCCGACCTGACCCGCGCCGTGCTCGGCTTCAACCATGTGTTCGACGAGTCCACGCGCGTGTACGGCGAACTGGAATGGGAACATGCGATCGCCTCGGCGGACGATGCCGGCGAATCGGAAGTGGAACAGTTGTACATCGAACATGCGCTGGCGCCGAATTACGGCGTGCGCGCCGGCCTGATGCTGGTACCGATCGGCCTGCTCAACGAACACCACGAGCCGACCCAGTTCTACGGCGTGGAACGCAACTTCGTCGAACAGGCGATCATTCCCAGCACCTGGCGCGAGGGCGGGGTGGCCGGTTACGGCAACACGGACTCGGGCTTCCAGTGGGATATCGGCTTGGTGACAAGTCCGGACCTGGGCAAGTGGGACCCGACCTCGCCGGATGGCCGCGAGTCGCCGCTTGGCGCGATCCACCAGGAACTGCAATTGTCCAAGGCGCATGACCTGTCGCTGTGGGCGCGCCTGAACTGGCTGGGCGTGCCTGGCCTGAATGTCGGCGGCGCCGTATTCGCCGGCAAGATCGGTCAGGACACCAGCAAGCAGTTCGAAGGCGATGCGAATTTCCCGGCCGACAATGCGCGCCTGCTGCTTGGCGAGACGCACGTGCGCTGGCAGTCGGGCCCGTGGGATCTCACCGCCTTGTACACGCGCGGCACGATCAGCGACACGCAGGACCTGAACCTGGGCTTCCTCGGCCAGCCCACGCCGGTACCGAAGGCGTTCTGGGGCGGTTATGCGCAAGCTGCGTGGAAGGCGCTGGCATGGAACCAATCCAGCCTCGTGCCGTTCCTGCGCTTCGAGGCGTTCAACACGGGCGCGGCGTACGCGACGCAGCCGCAAGGATTTGGCACGCCAGCGCTGCCGACGCAACGCGTGTGGACGGCAGGCGTCAACTATTACCTGAATCCGAACGTGGTGTTCAAATTCGACTATCAGGATTTCCGCTACGACGATGAGCTGCTGAACTACGGCAATCGTTTCGATCTCGGCATCGGCTTCCAGTTCTGATCATGCAGGTACGCTGGCTGCTACCGGCGGGCATTGGCGCGACGCTGGTCGTGCAGGTCGCACACGCGGCGCAATACATGAGCGTGGAACAGGCCCAACGCGCTGCGTTCGCGCAAGCCACCCAATTTGCGCCGGTGGCGGTTGCGATCGACGCGGCCGCGTTCGGCGTGCAGCCCGGCTGGAAGCCGCTGGTCTGGCGCGCGCTGAAGGATGGCGAAACCATCGGCTGGTTTTTCGAGGACGCCGTGATCGGCAAGAGCGAGCTGATCACGTATGCGCTTGCGCTGGATGCGGCCGGCAAGGTGACATCGGTGGAAATCCTCGACTACCGCGAATCGCACGGCGGCGAAGTGCGCCTCGCCGCATGGCGCAATCAATTCAAGGACAAGACGCCCGCCGATGCCGTCGCGCTGGATCGCGACATCCGCAATATCTCCGGCGCGACCTTGTCGTGCCGGCACCTGACGCAAGGCGTGCATCGCCTGTTGCAGTTGTACGCGCATGTGCTGGCGGCAAAACCATGAACAGCGTCCGGCGCGCGCGGCCATGGTTGGGCACGCTGGTCGACATCCGCGTCGACGCGATGGACGAAGCGTGCGCCGTGCGCGCGATCGACGCGGCATTCGCCGAGATCGCTACCGTGCACCGCCTGATGAGTTTCCACGAAGCCGGCAGCGACCTTGCGCGGCTGCGCCACGCGCGCACGGGCGAGTGTCTGCGCGTGAACGCGCGCACGCACGAGGTGCTGGATTGGAGCCTGCGCATCGCGCAGGCTTGCGATGGCGCCTTCGATCCGTGCGTGGCGACGATGCAGGTTGCGCTCGGCGTCCTGCCCGTTCCGGAATCGAGTTTCGTCCCGGATGCGCGGGCGAGCTGGCGCGACATCGAATTGCTCGACGGCGAGCGCGTGCGGCTGCGCCGACCGTTGTGGATCGATCTGGGCGGAATCGCCAAAGGTTACGCGGTGGATCGCGCCATCGAAGTGCTGCGCGCGCATGGCGTGGCGCAGGCCTGCGTGAATGCCGGTGGCGACCTGCGCGTGTGCGGCCCGAATCCGGAATGCGCCGACGTGCGCAGCGCGGATGGCGTCGTGTTTCCGGCCATCGAGCTCGTCGATGGCGCATTGGCGACCAGCGCCAGCAGCGGTGCGCAGCATCTGTACGGCAGGACGCGCGAAGCCGTGACCGCCGGCATCACCGTGAGCGTGGCCGCACCGACCTGCATCGTCGCCGATGCGCTGACCAAGGTCGTGCTGGCAGCCGGAGAATCCGTGCGCACGATGTTGTGCGTTTTCGACGCGTACGCCTGGATGCACGATTCCCGGCACGGATGGCAATCGCTTAGACTGGCCGCATGAAACCGGCGTTTCGCCACGATCCGAATTCGCGCCGGTACCTCACGCAACGGCAGAGGACCGCGATCTACGGCACGCTCGGCGTGCTATGGCTGAGCGGCGCGATCTGGTTGCCTGTGCATTATTTCTTGCGCCAACATGGCCCGTTCGGCGACATGCCGAATCCGGCCGAGCATTGGCTCATCGTCGCGCACGGCGCCGGCGCTTTCGCCGCGGCGTGGCTGGGTGGCTGGCTGTGGCGCGGGCATGTGACGCCATGGCGGCGCAGCGGCACGCGCCGGCGCAGCGGCGATGCCTTGCTGTGGGTCGGCGGCGTGTTGATCGCCAGCGGTTATCTGCTGTATTACGCGCCGGGCGACAGTTTGCGCAACGGGATTTCGATAATGCACTGGAGCGTCGGACTCACGTCGGTTGTCGCGATCCTCGTGCACAGGGCACGCAGCGGGCGCTACCGCTTGCCGACGTGATCCGCGGCTGCCACGAACTTGGCGATGATCGCTTCGCCGCCGCCGTCGACCACCACGCGATCGCCGGCGGGATCGGACTGCAGGAGTACGGATTCGCCGGATTCGATGGTTTGCGCGGCGCCGCAGGTTTTGACCGAAGCCGATCCTGATGCGAGAAAAACGAACCAGGTCGCGGCATCGGGCAGGAACACCATCGGCCCGACCAGCGGTCGGTGCAGGATTTCGGCACGGCAGGCGTCGCGACGCGCGATCACGTTGAAATCGCGCACCGGGCCGGAAATCAGCTTGCCGTAGGTTTCCGCTTCGCCGGCAAACGGCACGAAGCGCAGGCGCCGATCGAGGCGAACCGTTTCGCCGCCGGCAAAGCGCAACTCCATGCCGATGCCTTCGAGCAGGGCGATGTGGCGGTCGCAGCCCGGAAACGGCGAAAACGCGCCGTCGCTTTCGATCTCGGCGATGCTGATGCGCCAGTCGAACGGCGCATTCGCATCCGCGCCGGACTCTGGGAACACGGCCAGTTCCGTGGTCCAGCCGCCACCGTTCTTCCAGCGCATGCGCCGGTAGTCCGCATGGCGCAGCACGCGCGCGCGCATCAGGCAGCGCTTACCAGCGCGTGCAGTTGCGCGGTCGTCGCGCGCAGGCTTTCGCGCCAGTCGTAGCCAACGATCGCGCGACCGGTGACGGCATCGTCGAAGTCCTCGCGCTGGCCCGGCGCCAGCAGGTGGCGGTAATCCACGGTGATTTCCGCACCTGCGCAAAGATCGGTCAGTGCGAACACGAAACCCAGGTGCCATAGCCCGCACGGTTCGAAGGAGTGGTTGATGTAGCACTCGTCCGGCCATTCCGGGCAGACCGTATAGCGATCCTCGAACCAGCGCACGGTGGCGGGCAGCAGTTGTGCGGCGTCCGGCAGCGCCTCGATGTCAGTCCATTTGTATACTTTGCGGATATCGTCCGGCGCGGTGACCAGGCTGCCGGCGGCGACGGATTCGTCGAGGAACAGGCCTTTTCCGGCGCCGGGGATGCGCGAGGCGGCGATGTGGTAGCGGGGAAGGATCATGGTGGCTGTTTGGGGGTACGTAACCAGGTGCGCATCTTACCAAGATGCACTGTGTCGCCGCGGCGGGTAGACTTGTGCGTTCGCTTGCTCGAGGTATCGCATGGACTCCGCCAAGATCCGCAATTCCGTTTCCGCGCTGTGGGACGACCAGATCGTGCCGCAACTCGTGGAGTACATCCGCATTCCGAACAAGTCGCCGATGTTCGATGCGCAATGGGCCGAGCACGGCCACATGGACAAGTCCGTGGCGCAGCTTTCCATGTGGGCCAAGTCGCAGCCGATCGCCGGCATGCATCTGGACGTGGTGCGCCTGCCGAATCGCACACCCCTGATCTTCATCGACATTCCCGCATTCGGCGGCGCAGCGGTTGGCGACGACTGCGTGCTGCTTTACGGGCACCTGGACAAGCAGCC